>JAUIEE010000478.1 GCA_030428965.1 bacterium
CCTTCGGGTTCGATGCGACGGGTCCCGGCGACGTGGACGGGGACG
This sequence comes from bacterium, assembly GCA_030428965.1. Classification (GTDB taxonomy): domain Bacteria; phylum Planctomycetota; class UBA1135; order UBA1135; genus JAUIEE01. Next base: position 46 of record JAUIEE010000478.1, read on the forward strand.
GGGCGCTCGACTTTCTCTTGACCTCGGCCTGGAGCGCGATCCCGGGGGCCAAGACCGGGCGTGTCTTCATCGTTGCCGGGCCGAAGTTCGGGGCCGAAGAAGAGGGCGGCTGAAGTGGCGGACCATGGCGGTTCTCTCCAGGGACGGGGACGAAGTCGGCGCTGTGCGTGGTGCGGTTCCGACCCCATGTACCTGGACTACCACGATCACGAGTGGGGGCGCCCGGTCAGTGACGACCGGCGCCTGTTCGAGAAGATCAGCCTCGAGGGATTCCAGGCGGGATTGAGCTGGATCACCATCCTCCGCAAGCGAGAGGACTTTCGGCGTGTCTTCGAGGACTTCGACTTCCATCGGGTCCGTCGCTTCGGCGAGGCGAGAGTGCTGCGGCTGCTGCAGGATGCGTCCATCGTGCGGCACCGGGGGAAGATCGAAGCGGTGATCCACAACGCGGCCCGGGCCGTCGAGATGGAGCGCGAGTGCGGCAGCCTCGCGAACTACTTCTGGAGCTTCGAGGGGCCGCGCCGGTTTCCTGGGATCGTGGCCACGACCGAGAGGTCGATCGAGCTGAGCCGGGACCTGCGACGGCGGGGATGGAAGTTCGTGGGGCCCACCACGGCCTACGCCTTCATGCAGGCCATGGGGCTCGTGAACGACCACATCCCCGGCTGCCGCATCCGCAGCGAGGTGACCCGGGAACGTCGGGCGTTCCGGGCCCCTTCGGCCTGAGGGCACTCAACCGGCGGCCAGGTTCGTGGCCAGCTCGAGCACGACGCGGACGAACAGTTCGATGTCCTCGGGGCGCGTGCGCCAGTTGACGATCGCGGGGCGCAGGGCCACTTTACCCTCGTGGACGGTGGTGCCCGCGTAGACTCGGCCGTCTTCGAGGATAGCCTGGCCCAGCTCTTGATTGAGTCGCTGCAGCTCGCTCTCGGGAATACCCCCCGGGTTGTAGCGGAAGCAAACGATGTTCAGCGGAACAGGAGCCAGGAGCTCCAGCTCGGGCGAGCGCTCGACCAGAGCGGCCAGCTCCTGGGCACGATCCAGGTGTCCCTCGACCATTTCTCGGCAACCCGACTTGCCGTAGGCACGCAGGGTGGCCCAGGTCGCGAAGGAGCGCGCGCGGCGCGAGCTCTCGGGGCCCAGGTTGCAGGCGATCGGGACCGGATCGTCCGGATCCAGGAGGTAGGCGGCGGACATCTTGAAGGTCTGGGCCAGCAGGTCGGCATCCTGGACGAAGGAGTATCCGCAGTCGTAGGGCACGTTGAGCCACTTGTGGCCGTCGACGGTCACCGAGTGGGCTCTCTCCACGCCGCGTACCAGATGTGCGCTTCTCGGGGAGGTCGCCGCGAAGAGACCGAAGGCACCATCGACGTGGAGCCAGGCGCCGTAGCGTTCGGCCAGATCGGCCATCTCCGCGATCGGGTCGAAGTCACCGGCATTGACCTCTCCGGCGTTGCCGATCAGGACGGCGGGCTGACCCTGGAGTTCCGCGAGCGCTCGTTCGAGGGCCTCGAGGTCGAGACGACCGACCCGGTCCCGCTCGAACTTGCGGGCGGCATCTCGTCCGAGGCCGAGCATGGCCAGGGCCTTGATCGAAGCCGCGTGGAGGTAGCCACTGGAGAAGACCGGCATGCGAGGTAGGTCGTGCAGGCCTTCCTGGGCGACGTCCACCCCGTGACGATGGCCCCACCACTGGCGAGCCGCGGCCAGTCCCGTGAAGTTGGCCATCATGGCTCCGGTGGTGATGTAGCCCGACCCCTGGGCCGGCAGTCCGAACAGTTCTCGGAGCCAGGCGAGGCTCACGATCTCGAGCTGGGCGGCCAGGGGAGAGGTGACCCAGCTGGAGGAGAGCTGGTCGAGACTGCTGGCCCACCAGTCCGCGGCCAGGGAGGCAGGGGTCTGGCCTCCGATCACGTAGTGGTAGAAGCGGGGGCCGGCGCTGGCGATGGTGGCGTCCATCCCCTGGTCGATCAGCTCCTGTAGCGCACCCAGCGCCCCGGCGCCCTGCTCGTCGAACGGGACGTCGAAGCGCCTCGCCGCCGAGTCCGCCCCGGGATTGCGCACCGGCCTCTCGTCGAGGTCGTCGAGGAAGCGCAAGGTCTCCTCGTGGACGGCTCCGAGGACGGCGAGGATCTCGCTACGGTTCGGGTGATGGGGGGCCGGCATGGGATCGCTGCTGCGGACAGGATACGAAAGCGCCCCCGAAGCCCCAGGGACTTCGGGGGCGTTGTGGGGAAGTCCTACTGGACCCGGCCGAAGGGGCGCGTCCCCAGCTCGACGCTCTCGGGGATGACCCGTAGAGCCCAGCCGAGCACCGTGCCGAGGTCGGAGCCCGCGTTGTCGGTCACCGTCAGGGTCCAGTCACCGCTCAGTCCCATGCCCTGGAAGGTGGCCAGGGAGCCGGTCGGCGTGTAGTTGGGCGGCGAGGAGAGTCCCGCCGCGCACTGGCTCTCGAGGTCCCCGCCCGAGCCGGAATCGTCGATGATGGCCCCGGAGTAGTTGTCCGCGCTGCACCCGTAGGGGGATCCGTAGAAACAGCTCCCGGCGGAGTTCGCTCGCTCGACCAGGACCACGGTCTGTCCGTTGTGGGTCAGGCTGATGCACAGATCCCCCATGTAGGTGTGGGCGATGTCGAGCTCGACGTCCACGTCGGCCACCTTCACCCCAGGCTGCTGCAGGGTAATCGTGCTGGAGACGCTGCCGGGCGTGCTGGTGCCGTTGGTTCCATCCGGGATGGCGAGGGGCGTGTCCGTCGAGGCGAACTCCAGAGTTCCTACCTCGACCGAAACGGCGCGCTGGGTGTCGCCGTCGCCGTCGGTCAGGTTCGTGAACTGGATCGTGTCGTCGTACAAACCCGTCGTCAGCGCGTTGGCGTTGCCGTTGATGGAAGCTGTGACGACCACGTCGCCCAGGCCCGGTATCTGGCCAGAGCCGTTCGTGATCGTGACCCAGCTCGCGCCCGTGGTGACCGAGTAGTCGATCGGAGTCGTGTTCTTGTTGGAGAGGGTGTAGGCCTGACTCGAGGGGTTGAAGGGGCCGCCCTCACCGCCGCTGGCCGCCAGGGGAGTGCTGGGGGTCACGCGCATGCCGGTGGCTCCGCGCGTATCGATGGTCATGGCTCCGGTCGCGCCGGGATCGAGCCAGTCGGAAAGGCGCGTAGCGGACGTCCCGCCGCCGCTCCAGGAGACGGAGATGGCGCCGTACCAGTCGTCGTCGTTGTTGCCGCAGGCGGCGAAGCCTCCGTGCAGCTGACCGATGACGCGGTGGTTCGAGTCGTAGAGCGGGGAACCGGAGGAGCCGCCTTCCGTCGTTCCGAGATCCCAGTCTTCGACCCGGATGTGGGTGCCGTCACCGGGCACCGAAGCGCCGAGATAGCTGGTGATCGTGGTCGGCTGGTCCTCGAAGCTGATGCGCTTTTCGTCGGTGGCCGGGTGGTGGATGGCCACGGCCGAGCTGGCGTTGGCTCCGGAGCGGTCCCAGCCGGAGTAGGTCACGTCGAAGCCCGAGGGGTCGTCGTCGAGTTCGACCAGGGTGAAGTCCGAGGGGGAGTAGCCCGCGCGGAAGGTCGAACCTGTGGTGAACTGGGCCAGGGACCCATCTCCGGCGCCTCCGCTGGCTCCGCTGCCGGGGGGGCGGCAGGTGGAGTTCTCGTAG
>JAUIEE010000019.1 GCA_030428965.1 bacterium
CCGAGCGGCCTCCCGGCTGAACGAGGACAGCTCCCTGATCCTGCTCTGGAGCGAAGGCAGGCAGACGGGCTACAGACGCCTGGGTGACGAAGTAGAGGCGGGTACGCTCGAGCTGCAGCCCGAGGGCTGCCTCATCCTGCACGGCGAGGCTCTGTACCTCCTGCAGTCTCCCTGATCGGCGGAAGCTGGACCCCGAATCGAGCCCGGCCAGAGGGCCTCAGCCCGTGGACACGGCTGTCTCGAGCGCGGCGAAGACGCGCGCGTCCAGCTTTCCAGGCGTCATCGTTCGCATCATCTCGAGGATCTCGTCCTGGCGCAGCGGCTCCTTGTACGGGCGCCGTTCCGAAAGCGCCACGTAGATGTCCGCGGCGGTCACGATGCGGGTCTCGAGCGGAATCGCGTCTCCCGACCGTCCCTTGGGATAGCCCGAGCCGTCGAGGAGCTCGTGATGGCCCCGCACGATCTCTGCGATCTGCTCTGTCCCCGGGATGGGCCGGAGGATGTCGGCGGCGACCTCGGGATGGATCTCCATGGTCCGGCGCTCCTCGGGAGTCAGGGAGCCCGGCTTGAGAAGGACATCGTCGGCGATGCCGATCTTCCCGATGTCATGAACGGTTCCAGCCAGCCGGATGATCTCGATGCGCTCGCGATCGAGCCCGAGAAGGCCGGCTACGCGTGCGGCCAGTCGACCGACGGCCTCGCTGTGTTCTCGGGTCGGCGTGTCCCGCCACTTCAGGGCCTGGGAGAGGGCCGCCAGGGACTGGAGGACCAGCTGACGATGGAGGCGCTGCTCTTCCCTTTTCTTGGCTTCCCGCAACTGCGCCTCGCGGCGGGAGAGGAGGCCGGCGGCCAGGCCGAAGACTGCGTAGATGGCGAGCATGCCGATCTGGTTGGCGTTCTCCCAGGGCACGCCACGCCAATGGAGGAGGATGTGGAGGGAGTAGACGCCGATGACGGCCGCGGTCGCGAGGAGCGCTCCCCAGAGCTCGAACCAGACCGCGGCGGCCAGGAGCGGCAACAGGTAGAGCCCGCGGAAGAGGACGTGGTGGATGTGGTCTGTGTGATCGCGTGTCGGGTAGGCGAAGTGCAGCGCGGTGATCGCAGCGATGCTCCCGGCCAGGAATGCCCATCGCCTCCATGCAGCCGGAGGGGTCATGCTCAGACCTTGCGTGCGACGGCCAGCTCCTTGCGGAACCGCGCCAGACCGAAGGAGATGAGGTAGTGTTGCGCCGTCGTCTTTTCGATCCTGCCCTCGAAGGCGAGCTTGGAGATGGAACGCTCCAGGCTCTGCATCCCCTGTTTGCGCCCGGTCTGGACCATCGTCGGGATCTGTGCGGTCTTTCCCTCGCGGATCAGGGCGCGGATGGCCGTGGTCGCGACCAGCACCTCGAAGGCGGCGACCCGGCCACCGGTGATGCGGGGCAGCAGCAGCTGGGAGATCACACCCTCCAGGCAGTAGGAGAGCTCTGCCCGGATCTGCGATTGCTCACGCTCCGGGAAGACGTTGACGATGCGCTCGACGGTCTGCGCCGCGCTGGAGGTGTGCAGCGTGCTGAGCACCAGATGACCGGTCTCCGCGGCGGTGATGGCCAGGGCGATGGTCTCCAGGTCCCGCATCTCGCCGACGAGGATGACGTCGGGATCCTCGCGCAACCCGCCCCGTAGGGCCTCCTCGAAGCTCGTGGCGTGGATGCCGACCTCGCGCTGGTTGACCATGCAGTTGCGCGGGCGATGCACGTACTCGATCGGGTCTTCGATGGTCAGGATGTGTCCCCGCCGTGTCCGGTTGATCGTATCGACCATGGCCGCCAGGGTCGTGGACTTCCCACTCCCTGTCGGTCCCGTCACGAGGACGAGGCCACGCTTCAGGGCGACGAAGTCGTGGACGACCTGCGGCAATCCGAGCTGCTCCAGGCTTGGGATGTCATCGGACAGGAAGCGAAAGACAGCGCCGAGGCCGCGCTGCTGGTAGAAGACCGCCCCCCGGAAGCGCCCGCCCTCCTGCAGGGAGATGGCGAAGTCCAGCTGCCGCCTGTCTTCCAGGCGTCGCTTCTGGTCGTCTGTGAGGACCGAGTAGATCAGGGACTGGGCGGCCTTTGGATCGGGAACGTAGGGTTTCTTCCCCTCGAAGCGGAGGGGAATCGTCTCGCCGTGACGGCGGAGCATCAGCGGAGCATCCGCGCTGATGTGGAGGTCCGAGGCGTCCTGCTTCCGGCCGAAGCGCAAAAGCTCGATCAGATCCATCGCCATCCCTCCTCCTGATCCGCCCAGGACCTGATCAATTCCACCCTCGCGTCGGCCGCCAGCCAGCGTCGCTGCTCTTGTGTCAAGTCGAAGAGGAAGGGCCCGTCGGCCGGCGCCCCCTCGGCCAGACCCAGAAGCAGGCAGGTCGCCAGGAGCGAGGGCCGTCCACTGCGTTCCAGCCACCCAAAAATGGTGGCACCCGGCGACGGATCACAGCTCGCCAGGACGAGGAGGTGGCCCGCGGCGAAGGGGCCGAGCTCCGCGACGCTCGACGTAGCCAGAGGGCCCAGCCCGAGCACGTCCGGTCGCGCCGCTAGCGCCTGGGGGAGCGAGGTGTATCTCCGCTGCCGATCAGGCTCTGCGCCAGGGCCCAGATCGACGCTCGCCGTGAGCCTCTGCCCGCTGTCCACCAGGCCGAGAACGGCTCGTGCGAGGCCGCGTGAGCGCTCCGGCGTCGGCGCGCTGACCAGCACGATGCCCGCCTCCCGGGCGGTCGCCTCGACGAGTCTCTCCCTGGTCGGACCCAGGTCCACCTCTTCCACGCTCCCGCTCACCAGCCGCAGCTCGATGGAGTCTCCTCGGGGATCTCCGGGTATTAGGCGTACCTGCAACTGCAGCGGGACCCCGTCGATCTCGGCGTGAACGAGCGCCGGCTCCTCGCCGATTCCGACGGAGAAATGCGCCTTGAGCTGCTGATGGAGCGTCTGCAGTCCGTCCAGTGGAGCCGAGCCGACGCACACGAGCCGGTCGGAGATGCGATGCCCGATGAAGAGCTCCCCGCTGCCCGGATCGAAGCGCAGCTCGCTGGCACCCGCCTCGTGTGCGGCCTGCAGAGAGCGATGCAGGAGCGTGTCACACTGTGGACAGTGGGCCTTCTGTGTCACGGCGCCAGGCCGCGACGGGCTCGTGACCCGCTCCCTCGCAACCGCGAGGATGCCATCGATGCACGAGGTTGTGGTGATGGCGGGCCGCACCTCCACGCCCGCTCCCGCCTGGAAGGAGGCGAGCTCTGCGGGAGAGTGGGGCCCGTCGAAAGCCATCACGACCTCGCGCCCGTGGCGGAGGAGCGGGACGGCCCTGAGCGCGACGAGCTGGTCGATGGGAAAGCGGTCGAAGCTGTCCCAGTCGAGTGTCTGGGTGCACGGAAACACGAGCTCCCAGTCGAGCTGTTCAGACAGGGCCAGCGCCACATCGTCCTCGCTCAGCTCTCCTCGCTCGACCAGCTCGCGGAGGGTCTGCTCGGGCCAGGCGTTGCTGCGCTGGAGATGGCTCTCGGGAACACCGCTGAGGTGTCCGGTATCACGCAGCCTGGCGAGCGCGCCGCGGAAGACGAAGGCGCGCGACACCGCGACCTTGCCCGCCTGGTCCTCGGTCATGGGGTCGCCTCCCCATCCTCGACTCTGCCGAGCTCTCCCAGCCCCGCCAGCGCGAGGATCTTCGCGCGCTGTTCCTCGAATTCCGCGCTCTCCTGCCGCGCGTAGTTCCAGTTCTTGAAGGCGCTGGCGAGCCGTGTGAAGAGCTCGCGGACGGCGTCGCGGGTCCCGAGATCGAAGCCCTGGGTCGCGATCGCCATGAGCAGCTCGAAGCTGGCCTTCTGCCGTTCCAGCGGAGTGGCGGCGTCCACCGGGTCGAAGGCATCCTGCTGCAGGAAGGCCAGGTCGAGAAGCCGGGCCTTGTGGTAGGTGAGGAAATCCTCGATCGTGATCCCTTCCTCCCCGGTGACCTGCATCATCTGCTCGACCTCGTCTCCCCGGCGCAGCAGGTCGAGGGCAGCCCGAACCCCACGGCTCCAGCTGTCGCCCAGCTGCTCCGCGTACCAACCTTCGAGCTGCGCGGCGTAGCGCGACCACGAGATGAGCGGATCGACCGCGGGGTAGAAGCGCTTGTAGGCGCGCTCCGAGCTGAGGCCGAGGAAGCACTTGACCGTCCCCAACGTCGACTGCGTCACCGGTTCCTCGAAGTTGCCGCCCGCGGGCGAGACGGTGCCGATCAGGGTCAGGCTGCCACACCTCCCGTCGCGACTGCGGATCACCCCGGCACGCTCGTAGACTCCGCGGATGGCGGAGTCGAGGTAGGCCGGAAAGGCCTCCTCCCCGGGGATTTCCTCCAGGCGCCCCGAGGTCTCGCGCATCGCCTGCGCCCAGCGCGAGGTCGAGTCGGCGATGAGCAGGACCTCCAGACCCATCTGGCGGTAGTACTCGCCGATGGTGATCCCGGTATAGATCGAGGCCTCCCGCGCCGCGACCGGCATCGACGAGGTGTTGCAGATGATCACCGTGCGGTCCATCAGCGAGCCCCCTGTGCGGGGATCCTGGAGCCGCGGCAGCTCGGTGATGGTCTCGACGACCTCTCCAGCCCTCTCACCACAGGCGACGACGATCACCAGGTCGACCTGGGCATGGCGTGCGATCAGGTTCTGCAGCACCGTCTTGCCCGCGCCGAAGGGACCTGGAATGCACGCCGTCCCCCCCCGGGCCAGGGGAAAGAAGGTGTCGATCAGGCGCATCCCGGTGATCAGCGGTTCGCTCGGATACTGGCGCTCTGCCAGATGGCGACGCAGCAGCGGCCTGGGAATGGCCCTGCGGACAGGCCAGCGGCGCACCATGTCCAAAGAGCGCTCGTTCCCCGCGGCGTCGCGGATGCGCGCGACCGGCGTGTCGACGGTGAAGCGGCCTTCCTGGATCCATAGGACCTCTACCTCGCCCCGCTCGTCGAAGGGGATGGTGATCTTGTGCTCGATCTTCCCTTCAGGAACCGAACCGAGGACGTCTCCGGCGCACAGTCGGTCCCCTGTCCTGACTTCAGGAGTGAAGGCCCAGCTACGCTGCCGGTCCAGCGCGGGTGGGTGGACTCCGCGCGGCAGGAAGAAGCCGTGGTCCCGGGCGAGCTCCTCGAGTGGGTTCTGGAGACCGTCGTAGACCTGGCGGAGCAGGCCGGGACCGAGCTCTACCGAGAGCATCGTCCCCGACTGCTCGACGGCATCGCCGATTCCCACCCCCGCGGTGTCCTCGAAGACCTGCGCGTCGGCGGTCGCCCCTCGCACGCGGAGGACCTCGGCCTTCAGCCGCTGCCCGGTGGAGGCGGGGTCGCCCGGGAGGATGTAGACGACCTCATTCTTCATCAGCTCGCCCTCGCGGACGTCGGGCAGCTCGATGGTCACGATGTCGTCCTGGACGGCCACGACACGCGGCGCAGCCTGCGTCTGTCGCTCATGGTCTTCAGTCACGGCCCGTCTCCTCCGCCTCGAAGAGCCGCCGCCAACGACCGAGGCCCGCCCCGATGAGCGTCTCGAGTCTGCGTCCGGCGGCGAAGCTGTTGCTGCTGGTCCAGCGCGCGACGATGTTCCAGCGCAGCACGTAGATCACGACGGCCTCCAGGTCGAAGTGATGCGGCTCTCCCTGCCTGACGAGGGTCTGCCAGGCGATCTGGAGGAGATGGCGCTCGAGCTCGTAGGTCCTGCCCTCCACGAGGAGCTCTCGGGCCCGCGGAAGCCAGGCATGGCGTGGGGCGAGACCGAAGCACGGCTCCTTCCAGGAGCGACGGACCCGGTCGACGTGGGGGCCATGACCCCACTCCTCTCCAGCAAGAGGCGCCTGCAAGCCGAGCTGGCGGCGCCGTAACGCCGCGACCAGCGAGCGCGTCTCGAGCCGGCTCGTGACGACCGACGGCAGGGTCGTGCCGGGCAGACGCGGGAGGAGCTCCGCCGCACGTCGCGTGATCTCGGCATCGCTGTGCCGAAAGTGGAGCCGGTCCCACTGCAAGAGATCCTCGATCGCGTTGAGGAGGCTCCGATCCGCCGCTTCGAGCAGGGCGAGGCGGCGGTCGAGCTGAAATCGCGAGAGCGGCGTCTGTCGCTGCGAGAACAGGTCGCCCTCGAGATGGGGCAGGCTGCAGACGAGGGTCGCGTAGCGTGTCGACATGTCCGGCTCCTACTTGACGATGCCTTCGAGCAGGGCGCGGTAACGCGGCGTCAGGTGGGCGAGCAGCAGCTCGGCCACCGCGGCGTCACTCAGATCGAGCTCGATGTCCGAGTCGCTGAGCCGCACCTTGAGCCCTGCGGCGGTAGAGTCGGTGACACCGAAGCGGACGCCCTCCCGCAGGGTCTTGCCTGCGACGGTCGCCACGAAGTGCGTCAAGGTGCCCTCCTTGAGATCCTCGGGGGACCGGCGGAGGTCTTCGAGGCCGATGACGTCCTCGGGGAGCAGGATCTCGACCGAGCGCGCTCCAGCGGCGTCCTCCCGGACTCGACCCGCGACCTGGAGGATGAGCTCCTTGAGGAAGGCCTCATCCTGCAGCTGGACGAAGACCAGACGTCGGACCGCGGTGCAGAATTGCCCGAGGAGCCTCTGCTTCAACCCCAGGACAGCGTCACGGGCCGCCATCTCCAAGGCCTCGGTGCCCGAGGCGGCGAGCTTCTCCGACTCACTCTTCGCGGTCTCGACCACGGCGCCTGCCTGCTCGCGGGCTTCACGCAGGATCTCCTGCGCCTGACTTCGCGCCTCCTCGACGATGCGCTCCGCCTCGTTCCTCCCCGCCTCGACACCCTCCTGGCGCAGGCGGGAGAGGAGGGCTTCGACTCCCGAAGATCGCAGGCTGGGGCCGTCTTCCGCGCCGTTCTGTTCAGCCGTCGTCATCGCTGTTCTCCTCTATCCACCCGCGGGTAGGCTCGCGGACAATACCAAGGCGAAGATGAAGGCGAAGACGGCGAAGCCCTCGACGACGGCCGCTGGCGCGATGGACATGCCGAAGACCTTCGGTTTCACCTTGGTCGCAGCGATGGCCGAGGCGCAACAATGACCCTGGCGCAGGCCGCTCAAGAGGAGGGCGACGCCGACGAGGGTGCCGATGGCGAACAGGCCAGGCGCCGTCTCCGCGGTGACGGGTCGGTTGAGGGAGAACATCACGACGATGCCGTAGATGGTCTGGGATGACGGCATGGCCGCGATCCCCACCAGTCGCCCGTGGCCGCTCTCGGAATCCAGCAGCGCGCCGCAGGCCGCCTGACCCGCCACCGCGCAGCCCAGAATGCTGCCGATCGCGCCGAGGGCCATGGGACCGTAGATGCCTATCCAGCCGAGACTGTGGATCAGGAACTCCTCCACGTCTGTGCCTCCTTCGTCGTGGTAAAGGCCGCAAAGGGGTACCCCTCCTCGGGGACCCCCCAGTTGAAGAACTCGATGACGTTGAGCCGCAGCCCGTGGATCAGGCCGCCGATCACCGCCAACAGCAGGTTCAGGGGATGGGCCACCAGCCAGATCACGATGCACAGGAAGAGTCCCGCACCCGAGATCTTGTGGTGCACGAACATGCAGAAGTTGCTGAAGGTGACCGCCAGCATCGCGCTGGCGAGGCCCAGGGCGAACAGCCGCAGGTAGCTCAGTACATCGCCGAAGGCTTTGGGCACCTGGCTCAGCTCCTTGAGGCCGGCGACGCACCATCGGAGGACACCCCGACGGGCAGATGATGCTCCGGCCCCAGCCCCGAACAGGATCAGCCCGGCGCCGGCGGCGAGCGTCCAGGGCATCGCCGGTGCCGCGTAGCCCAGCCACAGGAGGTAGCCGGAGAGCAGGGTGATGATCCAGCCGATGGGGACGGCGCGAGCGAGACTGGGCAGTGAGCGCATCCGGCCGAGGTGGGCGAGGATCAGGTGCAGGACGCCGACGCCGACGGACAGGCGCATCATCGTGCCATAGTCGGTGATGTCGAGGATGCGCAGACGGCCGAGGGGATGGCTTGGAGGAGGTTGCAGGCCGAACCAGCTCCCGATGGCGACGCCCCAGACGATCGAGGCCAGGACGACGGTCAGCGCCAGCCGACGCAGCCGCCGCCCCATCCGGCTCCGACCCAGCCGCCGATAGAGGAGGCCGAGGATGAAAAGCAGGGTGAGTGCGTAGGCGGCATCGCCGACGATCATGGCGAAGAAGGCGGCGAAGCTGAAGTAGACCGCGGCAGACGGATCCCAGCTGCGGTAGGCGGGAACCTGATAGAAGCGGACCAGCTCCTCCCCACCGGCAATCGCCTCGGGGCCCTCGAGCAGCGTCGGAGGCCGCTCGGCGAGTGTCGGTTCCTCGAGGAGCAGGGCGAGCTGCCGTCGCTCACAGAGCTGTTGGAGCGCCTCCTTCGAGCCACTGGGCAACCAGCCCTGGACAGCGAAGAGCCCGTGTTCCCGCCAACTCTGGGCGCTGGCCTGCTGGAGCGCGGAGCGATCCGCCACCCGCCCCATGCTCCGCGCCATCTGGACCAACCAGCGGGTCAGCGAGACGCGCTCGGCGGCGAGATCTTCGAGCTCGACCTCGAGCTGCTCGAGCTCCTCTTCGAGCTCGGAGAGCGGCCTTCCTCCGACGTGTACACGGGGTACGGGGAGGGCATCCGGTGTGGGCTCCTCCCTCGACACGACGACGATCCAGGAGTCGCGGTGGTCCCGATGGACTTCCTGCCAGGCGGCCTCCAGGTCGCCCAGGCGATCGAGAAGATGACGGGGAAGACGGTAGAACCAGAGCCGATAGCCCGCGAGCGATGAAGCCTCGGGGAAAACGAAGTCCCCCCACGGCCGCACATCATCCAGACGCTGGCGGAGGAAGTCGCGCCGGTCCGATTGCACCCGCACCTGCTGCTTGAGGCGGAGCGCCCCCTCCACGACCTCGTCGAAGTCGAAGCCCCGCGCGCTGCTGAGCTGGTGGCGCTTCGCGGGCGCCGAGGACAGGTAGGCGAAGGCCTCCTTGGCCCTCTGCAGACGACCCGTGGGTTCGGGCTCCGCCTGTTCCTGTCGCGGCTGCAGGGGAATCAGGTGCAGGCAGCCCAGCTCCTGGAGCTCCCGGAGGACGGAATCCCCCTCGAGCTCGAGTCCGACGACGGTCGCCTTGAGGAGCGGGACGATGCTCATGACGGCGCCCCCTGACCCGCCTTGAGCTTGGCGAGCTTCGCGCGGACGACCGCCGCGGAGGCCGCATCCATCAGCTTGAGCTGGATCCTCTTGATCAGGGAACGAGCTCGTGGAACAAGGACCTTCTCGAAGAGGTGGACCCGCTGCGTCGTCCGTTTGACGGCGTGCTGCAGGATCTCGACGCGTCGGGAAGCGACCTGGGCCTCGAGCTCCATCTCGAGCAGGCGCCGGAGATGGGAGGTCAGGGCGTCGACCCAGTGTGGTTTCGCCAGGAAGCCGTAGGGACGGGCCACCAACTCGACGGAGTCGAGGACGGGAAGGACCGTCCCCAGCCTGTGCTCTTCGGATAGCGCGACGGCCTCGACGCGGACCAGATCCTCGAGATCGATGCTCTCGTTCGCGAGCATGGGGATCTGGGCGCGAAGCTCCTCTTCGAGGGCTTTGCGTGCCTCCATCAGGCGCTGGAGCGCCAGGCGGGCGGTCTTCTGTTCTGCGAGGAGCTGCCGGCGCTTGAGATCGAGGGAGGGGAGGTAGCGTCGGTAGCGCCGGAGCTTCGCCTGCTCCTTGTGCAGAGTGGTCTTGTTGAGCAGGGCGCGCGCCATCAGACCGCCTCGGGTTCAGGGAGGTAACGGTCGATCAAGGACTGTCTGATCAGCAGCTCGGCGGGCTCGAAGCACGCGGCCATGGTCTTCCAGCACAGGTCCAGGGCCTGCTCCAAGGGCATGGAGACGCCGATGTCCATGAACTGGCGGCGGAACCGCTCACCGAAGCGGATCGACCTCTTGTCGAAGTCGGAGAGGTCGAAGGCCATGGCCTGCTTCTGCTCGGCCTCTGCGGCCCCCGCGTAGAGCCGGATCATGGCGTTCATGACCTGGGAATGGTCCTCGCGCGTCTCCTTGCCGATGACGTGCTGTTTCAGCCGGGAGAGGGAGCCGAAGGGGTCGAGCATGCCATCCCGCAGGTAGAGCTGGCCTTCGGTGATGTAGCCCGTGTTGTCGGGGATCGGGTGGGTGACGTCGTTCCCCGGCATCGTGGTCACGCTGAGGATCGTCACGGAGCCGGAGCCCCGGAAGTCGCACGCCTTCTCGTAGCGCCGCGCGAGCTGGCTGTAGAGGTCGCCCATGTAGCCGCGGTTGGCGGGGACGTGCTCCTGGGCGATGCCGATCTCTTTGAGGGCGTCGGCGAAGGCGGTCATGTCGGTGAGTAGGACCAGCACCCGCCGCCCCTCCTCCACCGCAAAGCGCTCCGCCACAGCCAGCGCGAGATCGGGTACCGAAAGGCGCTCGACGACCGGATCGGAGGCGAGGTTGACGAACATGACGGTCCGCCCGGCGATGCCCGCCTCCTGGAAGGCTCTCCGGAACTCGAAGTAGTCGTCGTAGATCAGGCCCAGGCCGCCGAAGACGACGATGTCCGCGTCCGCCTGGATCCCGATCCGCGCCAGGAAGGGGTTGTAGGGCTCACCCGAGGTCGAGAAGATCGGAATCTTCTGGCTCTCGACGAGGCAATTGAAGACGTCGATCATCGGGACATCGGTGCGGATCATCCTCGAAGCGAGGACCCGCCGCATCGGATTGACCGACGGCCCACCGATGTCGACCTTCGGGTCGTGGCTCAGGTCCGGGCCCTTGTCGATCGGGTGGCCCGAGCCGCCGAAGATGCGACCGAGGATGTTGGGCGAATGGATGGCGCGCGGAGGATGCCCTAGAAAGCGGACCGATGCTCCGGTGGAGAGGCCCTTGGTCCCAGAGAAGACCTGAAGGGACACGACATCCCGCTCGAGCTGAATGACACGCGCCAGGGAGCTCTCGCCATCCCGACCCTCGACGAGCGCTAGCTCACCGAAGCGGGCCTGATCCCGGGAGCCTCCGGACTTCGAGGGCACGCGGACCTTGAGGATGTCGCCGACGATCTGGAGGATCCTGGTGTAGCGTGTCAGGCTTGGGGTCGGCATGCTGCTCCTACCACAAAGGGGATGTCATGGTCGAAGCAGAAAGCGTGCCAATGCTTGATGCCTGATGACGGGCCACAGAGGAGAGGCTCCTCGGTCGGAGGTCACCAGAAACTGGTGGGTCGGATCGCCAGAAACTGTCGCCCTGACGAGGCCAGCCCTCGAGCCTAGCGCACTCAGCGGTAGCTTCGTGGAAGCTGCGGCAGCGTCCACAGGGCGCGGCGCGGGATGCTCATCCGGCAACGCGGGCAGTGGATGTGTTTGCGGGTCACCCCACAGGCGGGACACGGCGCGAAGACATTGCGCCTCGAACGGTACCGACAGGCACGGCAGGTCACGACGGCCACTGCCGGCAGCTTCTTCTTGCAGCCATTGACGCAGCGAATCGTCGTGGCGCGGTCTCCCCACCAGGTCCCCATGGCCCGGATCAGGCTCGTCGGCACGCCATAGAAGACCCACCAGAGGGCCCGGACCAGGGCCTCGATGATCGGACGGAACGCGACTCTTGGGAACCTCATTCCGAGCCTACGTGGAATGGAGAACACGAGCAGCAGCAAGACGATGGGCAGCAGACTCTTGAGGATCAGCGTCACGATGTGTTCCTCCCGGTGTTTGTCTCCTGCCCTTGAATCGCTGAGGCACATCGAGACGCGACCGGGAATCCGATTTTCGAGGTGGACGCAGCTATCAGGCGCCGGTCTCGTCCCTGGATCCCCGCCAGTTACGGGCAATGACACGGATCGGCTCGAAGCGTCCGACGGCGTCTGCTATCCTTGACATCCTCCGCAAAGTTGAATTCGCGGCACGACTCGAGAGTCTCCGAGTCGTCGGTCACCTGCGAACTGAAGGGATTCCCATGTCTACAGTGCTCAAGTATCCTGGGGGCTCGGCTCTCCAGCACGCAATCTCGACACGCACAGACCGTACGTTCGCCGAGACCATCGTCGCCACCTGTCAGGCCCTCGCTGCCGGTCTGAGCCTGTCACAGCGTGTCGAGGCGGCACGAATCTGGACCGATGCGGCCGAGGCCTGGCTCGCTTCCAAGGACGAGTGCGACGGATTGGGAGAGGTCTTCGCCGCGACCGTCGACTCGGGCCTGCTCGAGGCACTGCCACTTTTGGATGCCGATCTCCTGCAACGCTCCTGCCAGGCCTTCGACCGGATCGGGCAGGAGATCGTCTTCAACCTGGACGACTCCGACCAGGCATTTGCCATCACAGACAAGCTCGTCGAGCGGCTGCCGCTCTACCCATCCAAGAGCGTCGCTGCATCCATCAGCCCTCCCCATGCGAGCAGGGCTCCGACCCGCACGGCAAAGCTCGGAGAGCTGCTCTTCAAGAGGGCAACCGAGCCCGTAGATGTGGCGATCGCGCACTGGACGCAATACAAGGGCGACTTCATCAGGCGCAGGCTCATGCTCGAGTTCAGCAGCTCGAACCAGGAGCGCCTATCCGGCCTCGTGGAGATCGACCGAGAGTTCGACGAGCAGTTCGGGCCCATGTACGTGAGTGGCGACGCGTCGCTGCTCGGCTCCATGGTGAAAGGCATCTTCCGGAGCATGTCCAAGAAGGCGGAAGCGGAAAAGAAGTGGCGAGAGGAGCAGATGTCCCATCTCCGTGGGAAGATCATGGCCAGGGGTGGCATGATGGGTGGGCACAAGTACCTCAAGGGCTTCAAGGAGTATCTCTACGGCAGGGTCCATGCGGCCTACGAGGAACCCCTGATCGCCATCGGGCACTTCAAGAACGCACTGTCTCACGGCTTCGACCCATTCCACACTGTCTGCCAGCTGGCCTTCGTTCTCAACTTCCGCAACAGCCACCGAGAGGCGCGGAGCCTGCTCGAGAAATGGCTCCCCAGGTTCTACTTCGAAGCTTCCTACGACCCGGAAGATACAGCAGTAGGCCTGTATCTCACGGCGGGCGGCAAGCTCGAGCAACTCTCTGCTCCTGAAGACCTGCCGGAGGTCCGGAAGCAGGCGAAGGAGAATCTGACGCGGCGTACTCAGCAAGCACAGGAGATCGCAAAGAAGGCGACCAGCTATCGCGAGAGGCTCTTGTCCGAGAACGGTCTCAAAGGACTGACGTTGGTCGATTCGGTTCTGCAGCCTGAGGCTGTCGACGCCGCGCTGTCCGGAGACCCGTCACACACCGAGCTCGTCTCCCTCGATCACGGCCAGGCGGCGGCGCTGTGCCTCGACGAAGTCCCGCTGTTCGTCGAGGCAGATCTGACCATCCTGGCCAGGCTGGCCGGAGATGGCGTCCCTGCGCACGAGGCAGCGGAGTACGCCCTGGCCCTCTCGGAGTCGGCGGAGAAGCGCGATGACCTCGACTGGAAAGCCCTCGAGAAACTGATTCCGGTCCACTTCAGGTCCGAGCGCTATGTGAAGAGGCGCATCGATCGCGCACTGGATCGAGGAGACCGGGCCGCGGCGCGCGACCAGTTGCTCCACTTCAAGAAGGCGGAGGTTCTCACAGAAGAGACTGCCCACGGCGTCTTCGGCATTCTGCAGAAGCAGTACGAGAAGGCGAACGAGCACGAGTCCATGGCCTCTCTGGGCGAAGAGCTGCTCCCACTCTTCAAGGGGCCGCTGCGCGAGGAGATCGCTGTCTCCACGGTCAAGGCCCTCCTCCATCTCGCTGACCACGGGGCCTCCCTCGGCAACCAGGTTGCCCTGCTCAAGCGGGCGACAGCCGTTCAGCCGAACAATGCAGAGCTGGCGGCTCGATTCGAGTCGACCCGGAAGGCGCGGAACAAGCGGAACCTGATCATTGCCGGCATCGTCCTCTTGCTCGCCGCGATCGGCGCCGGCGTCTTCTTCCTCACGAACCAGGGATGACGTCGAAGGGAAGCCACGTGAGCCCGAGTGACGCCAGGGATCGGAATCCCGACAACGAGACTCGTACTTTCGACGGATCGCCTTCCCCTGCGGATACGGAAGGTGCGTGGATGGTCGGAGAGGTCATCGACGGCCGCTACGAGGTGCTCGGTGTCCTCGGTCGGGGAGGGGGAGGAGTCGTCTACCGGGCCTACCACCGGGCGTGGAACATGGTGATGGCGATCAAGGTCCCCCACCAGGAGCTCATCGACAACGAGAAGGCGAAGCAACGGTTTCTCCGAGAGTCGCAGACCTGGATCTCGCTGGACCGGCATCCCAACATCGTCCAGTGCTGGTTCGTTCGCGAGCTCAACGGCGCGCTGAGGCTCTTCGTCGACTACTTCGAGGGTAGGAGCCTCAAGGAGCTCATCAGCAATGGAGACGTCACGCCGCAAGACCTCCCCCAGATTCTCGACATTGGCATTCAGGTAGCCGACGGTCTCGAGTTCGCGCATCGGCATGACGTCATCCACCGCGATATCAAACCGGCCAACATCTTGATCGCTCCCGATGGTCGCGCCTGCATCGGGGACTTCGGCACCGTCAGCACTGCGTCCTTCGGGAGCGGCTCCGAAGCAACGAGCCACATCGGGACTCCCGCCGACGCGCCTGCCGAGCAGTGGGTGCCCGAGGGAGTCATCGACCACAGAGTCGATCTCTACGCACTCGGAGTCGTCCTCTACGAGCTTCTTTGTGGCCGGCGCCCTTTCGATGATGGGCGACATCTCGAACCCCACCACGTTCTCGTCGGGCGCCACCGCGACAGTCCCGTCCCCGATCTTCGCCGATTCAACGCCTCCCTCCCGGATTCACTGGCTCGTCTGGTCACGAGCTGCCTGGAGAAGGCGCCTGACCGTCGCCCCGCGAGCGCCGCAGAGGTTCGGGAGTTGCTGGCGAATGTCTACGTCGAGGTATCCGGGGGACGCTCCGCCCGGCAGCCACCGAGAGCCGCCGAGGACCGTGCTGCTTCGCTGAACAACCGCGGCGTCTCGCTGCTGGAGATGGGTGAGGTCGAGCAGGCTCTCGCGGTCTGGGATGAGGCTCTCCGACTGGACGCGAACCTCCCCGAAGCCGTCTTCAATCGGGCCATGTTGGGCTGGGATCTGGGGGAGCTCACGGACGAGCAGGTGGTCAAGCGCATCGAGGCGCTCAAGGAAGCAAGCCCTGACACGCTGCGGATCGAAGCGTTGCTGGGACGCGTTCATATCGAGCGCCATGACGGCCAGAGCGCGATCAATGCCTTGAAGGGAGCTACGGAAGGCCCCTTCGCAGACAGCGACCTCCTGACGACCTACGGGGACGCCTTGCTATGCGTCGCCCGATACAGAGACGCAGCCGACGCCTATCGAAGAGCGCTTGCCAAGAACCCCGAGAATCTGCACGCCAAGAAGCACCTAGAGCTCGCGGACGCCGAGACGTCGATTCCGCTGGTCCAGCGCGCCTCCGACCGGCTCTCCCCCGCGCCCAGGTGCCGGCGGACTTTCGTCGCCGATCGCAACTCCGTCGACTGCGTGGACATCGCGGCCGGTGGACGCCTCGCGCTGTCCTGGGGCAAGGACCGCATGCTGAAGATCTGGGATCTCGAGCGCGGGAGGTTCCGCTACCACCTGGGACGCCACGACGAAGAGGTGTCGGCCGTAGCGATCACCCCTGACGGCCGGTTCGGAGTCTCTGGCGACGACGACGATGACGGCACGTTGCGCCTGTGGGACCTTCGCTCAGGAGAGTGCCTTCAGGCCATAGAAAAGGACACCGACATCTCCGCCCTCGCTGTGAGTGGCGACGGCCACCGGGCCATCAGTGGGAACTGGAGACCCTGCCGGCGCAGCGTCCTCAACCTCGAAGACTACGGCAAGAGATTCTTGTACGTCTGGGATCTGACGACAGGCGCCTGCGTCCACGAGCTCGAGGGCCATGCCGAGGTCATCGCGAGTGTGGCTCTGACTCCTGATGGTCGCCTGGCGCTGACCGCGAGCTGGGACAAGACACTCCGCCTGTGGGACGCCGAGGAGGGAATCTGCCTCCAGAAGCTCGACGGGCACAGCAGCCAAGTCCAGGCGGCAGCGATCTCAGCAGATGGCCTCCTTGGGTTGTCCGGCAGTCGAGGTGGCGCGATACGGCTGTGGGACCTTCGTCGCGGCCGATGCCTCCACGAGTTCTCGAAGGCACACGATGGGTACATCCGCAGCGTTGCCCTGTCGTCCGACGGCAAACTTGGCATATCCGGCGGAGAGGACGAGCAGTTGAAGGTCTGGGACCTTCGTCAGAAGCGATGCCTCGCGGCACTCTCCGGTCACTCCGGCACGATCATAGACGTGGCCCTCAGCGGCGAAGGCCACCGCGCGATCTCTGCCGGCGCCGACGGCACGCTCCGGGTCTGGGACCTCCGCAGCCATCGCTGCAGCGGTGTCTTCGAGGACCACGAGAAGGCGGTCCTCTGCTGTGCCCTGAGTCTCGACGGGCATGTGGCCCTCACCGGTGGCGAAGACAAGACGCTGCGGGTCTGGAACCTCGATGGAGGCCATTGCAGCAGGATCTTCGGCGGCCATGGGGACTTTCCTGCCAGCGCCCGACTCACCTCCGATGGGAACTTTGCGCTCTCGAGAGCAGCCGATGAGAAGCAGGTCTGGCTCTGGGACCTGCAGGACGGGAGCTTCAGTGCCATTGGCGAGACGGCTGACAGCGAGCGCGCTCACCTGGCCCTGGGTCGACGGAGAGGGCTGGTCGGCGGAGAAGGTGCGCTGTATCGGCTGGACCTGGATGAAAGGGTGATCACACCTCTGGACGACGAGGAGCAGGGGCCGTACTCGGGCGTCGCGGTCTCCGGAGACGATCGCGTGGGACTCTCGGCAGGCAAGCGTCTCTGCCTATGGAACCTCGAGACTTCGGAACGCCTTCATTGTTTGGAAGGAAGCGCCGAAGTAGTGGCTTTGAGCGGAGACGGAACACGAGCGCTCACCGGCGGCGGCAACGATCTCGTGCTCTGGGATGTGGGCTCTGGCGCTCGGCTCCATGAGCTCACGGGTCACCAGTACCACGTGTCCGGCGTGGCGCTGAGCGTCGACGGCCGGCTCGGCCTGAGCGCAAGCTATGACAAGACGCTCAAGCTCTGGGACCTGGATCAGGGAACCTGTTTGGCTGACCTGCCAGGGCACTCAGAGTGGATCCACGGGCTGTCGATGACGGCAGACGCTCGCTTCGCGGTTTCGGGTGGCGAGGACAGGACTTTCCGCTTCTGGGAGATCCTGCGAAGTCCTACCGAGAGGTGGCGAGCCCCGATCTTGGCGACTCCGCGCAGTGTCCAGGAAAGCCTCGAGATCGATGAGCGGATCCGGGAAGTGCTGGAGCTGGCGGAGAGCTCCCTGGCTGAGGGCAAATACGGCGCTGCTCTCGAGGCGGTTGAGTCCATACGGAGCCAGGACGATTTCGAGAGGCATCCGCGACTCCGCAGGCTGATGCGGGTGCTCACCGAGAAGCTTCCCCGTGTGCGGATCCGCGAAGTCTGGTGCAGAACGACGCTGCGAAAGCACACAGAACCCATCAGCTCGCTCTCTGTTACTCCAGAGGGGCGCTTCTGCCTCGCCGGAAGCTGGGACCGAAGCATCTCGCTCTGGAACCTCGAGGAGGAGGAGTGCCTTTTCAAGAGTGAGGAGCTCGGAGAAGCTGCCGTTACGGATGTGGCGTTGTCGGCGGACGCCAAGATCGGAGTGACCGGTCACAACGATGGATCGGTGCGCGTTTGGGACCTCGTCCATCATCGCTGTATTCAGACCTTCGAAGTGCACTTCAAGAGGGTTGCGGTGGCGATCACCCCCGACGGCCGTCGCGCCCTCTCTGCCGGATTCGACAAGAAGCTCTCCGTCATCGATCTCGAGAGCCTGGAGATCGTCCGGACCATCGAGCCCGATGACGCGAGCTGGATTCGCGCCGTCGACCTGACCGCTGACGGCAAGACCGCGATCTGCGGCGGAGACGGCGACTACGTTTTCGTGCTCGACCTGACAACGGGTCGCTGCATCCGCAGGTTCGACAACGACCATGGACTCTTCTCTCTCAAGATCTCGGACGATGCGTCGTGGGCCTTCGGTGGGGCCAGGGACTCCAGGCTCTTCTTCTTCGACCTGAAATCCGGCCGCACCAAGTACAAACGCGATGTCCATGATGGCATCGTCTTCGCGGTCGACATGACTCCGGATCGGAGCTTTGGGCTCTCAGCCTGCGGTGATAGCACCATCCGTCTCTGGGACCTCGAGAAGCGCGAGTGCCTCCAGGTCCTCCAGCGTCACAACGACGAGGTCAACGCAGCGGCCTTGTCAGCCTCCGGTTGTGTCGCGGTGTCTGGAGGCGAGGACAAGGATCTCCTCGTCTGGGAGATCGACTGGGAGCTCGACGCGGAATCCCTGCACGAGCCGGAGGGTGACCAGGCCTCCGTCGCAGACCAAGATCTTCCAGCGGACGGGCTGTCGTTCCGCCTCAGGGAAGGAGTCGAAGCGCCGAGCCCGGAAGAGTGCACCGAGGCCGACAACGCTCTCAGCGCGTATGTCACAGACCTTCTCGAGCGCTTGAACGGCGCACGCCTAGCCGTCGGTGAGAGCCTGCTCTCAGAGAACGGTGGTCCGTTCAATGGCTCGAAGCAGGAGCTCCTGGAAAATGCGGGACAGGTTGGAGGTCTTCGAGCGCCTGGTCCGCAAGTTCGATCCGACCGGAACCGCCGAGCTCTACTTTCGGCTGTACCTGTACAAGGGGAACTTCGAAGCGATTCTCGCCTCGGGCAGCCGCTTCGAGCGCGGACAGAAGGCGGTAGGGCTGTGGCAGGAGGCGATGAAACTCGCGGAAAGTGACGAATCCCGAGGCGAGCTCCTGCAGATGATCGGTCTGGCGCAGCACTTCCTGCTCGATGAAGTCGACCGGGCCCTGGGCTCGTTTCGAAAGGCGCGGTCCCTGCTACCCGAAGGATCCGCCACGCGCAAGACCTGCGAACTGGCCCTCGATGAGCTCGGCCAGGTCCAAGCGGCCAAGCCCGGAGGCAAGCCGAGTCTATTGCGGTCGTGGGCCATCGGCTCTGGTCTTGCGACGGCCGTGTGTCTCATCGCCCTGTTGGCTGGTGTCTCGCCACCGATCAGAGCCGGTTCCAACGGGCTGGGATGGTTTTACATGGTCCTGCTGGCGGTCTCCCCCATCGGCGGAGCGTTGGGCTTCCTCGTCGCACGCAAGGTCCTCGACATGCTGGAGCCGACGCCCGCTCCGCAGTCGGGTTCTCCGGTTTCGGTTCCGACGCGTGGACCGCCGATCGCGACTCGCAAGTTCGAGAGCGTGTTGCGAGCCCGTCGCGAGCCGCAGGAAGAAGCCCAGGAGTGCCCTTACGCGGGTCGGTACACCGCGTGTGGAGAGGTCCGGTTCCGCGACAAGCGCTTCTTCAACGGCAACGAGCTCTTCACCGTCAAGAAGGACTGGTCGGCGTTCGTCTATGGGAGCTACGCCACGGCCGGGCGGGTGGACATCGATGGGCAGCTGTTTGTCGGAGCGCTGTCTTTCGATGTAGAAGGCAAACCGATCCTGACGTCGTCGCCATTTGATTCGGGTAAGGTCGGTCAGATTTCGGGGAGAGGATTCTACGTCGATGGTCGAAAGGTCGGCGAGCGCCAGTGAAGCGGTCTCGCGAACAATGTACGCGACATTGTCATGACAGCGGTGTGATGACAATGTCGCTGACAATGTCATCGACAAAGCCTTTGGGACCATGCGATTGCGTTGTCGACGGGTCGACCCCGACTCAAGTCTTGATACCCTCAGAGACTTGTCACCGCAAACGAGATCCCGAATGTCCCCGATCACAAGTATTCCAATCGCTGCCTCATGTCGTCGACATCGAGGACATCGTGAATCAGGACCAGTCCCCGGATCAGTTCCCTGCGCCCGCACGAGGCTTGGCGCCAGAACGCGATCCCGTAGTGGGCGACGCCTGAGGCGTGGAGTCGGAGGTAGTCCGCGTCGGCGGTCACCATAACGCGCTTGCCGGAAGCCGCGTGGGACAGCTGAGCGTGATCGTCGACTCCACGGAGGCCGAGCTCCTGGGTCGTCGTGACGTCGATCCCGCGGCGGCGGAGTGCTTGGGCGATCAAAAAAGGTACGTGTTCGTCGAAGTGGAACCGTACCTTGTCACCCATCGGTCTGCGCCAGCTTCTGGCGAAGGAGGGACTGATGGGTCTTCATCGCGTCTGCGACCGCGACCAGGTCCTGCTGGATCTGGTCTTCGATCTCGTCGCGATGGTCGAAATAGTAGGAAAGAGCGGCGTAGACCTCGGCGAGCGTGAGGTCCGGAAAGTCTGAGACGATCTCGTCTGCGCTGCGACCTTCACGTTCGTGGAGCTGAACGATGTCCTGAACGCGGATCCGGTGACCGGCGATCCGGGGTCGTCCCCCGCACGTGCCGGGCGTGCAAACGATGTACTGCTGGGTTTGCGTGGACATGGCGGCCTCCTCCTGAGCCGATCTCCTCATCCTACAGCAATTGCAGCACGCCCGGCCGGGATTGTCAATCCGGCCCAGGCGCGGGCTCACGCCACTCTCCGCAGCGAGCTGGCCAGCTCCTGCAGCGAGGCGACGTGCTGGAAACGACCGCGGTGGGTGAGCGAGGACAGCCGCCGGAGGAGCTGTTCATCGTAGTCGTTGCGGTTGCCGACGCCGATCGTGTGCAGGTTGACCCGCTGAGACTTGGCCATGCGGGCCAGTCCCTCGAGGTTGTCGCGGCGGTCCGGGTAGCCGTCCGACAGCAGCACCATGTTCCGGAGGAACCGCCCGGAGCGCTGTGCGAGCAGCTTCAACCCCAGACGGAGACCCGCCTCCATGTCCGTGCTGCCGCACAGGCGCAGTCCGCGCAGTCGGCCCGGGATCTTGGGGTGGTTCGGCCGGGTCAGCGGCAGGGCCACGAAGGCCTTGCTGCCGAAGCCCACACAGCCGAGGAGATCCTGAGGGCAGTTCTCGACCTTGTGCTGAGCGAGCAGGAGCATGGACTCCACGGCTGCGTCGAGTCGGGACAGCAGCCGACCGTTGGGAGCTTTGATCGGGCTGCCCATGCTGTGGGAGCAGTCGACGAGGAACATCGTGTTGGCGACGGGCCGGCGGCAGCGCTGCCGGGAGTTGCAACTGGGCTTGGACGAGCGGAACAGCTTGGTGGCGAACTTCAACATGGTAGGTCTCTCCGAGATAGGGGTTTCAGGCGACGCGAACGACACGGCCGAAGCGGCACTTGCGGAAGTAGATCTTCTTCCGCTTGCACGACGGGCAGCGGTAGACCGGGCGGTACGAACCCGCCCACCCGGCGAAGGTCATGCGGATCGGGAACAGGTGGTGCTTGCAGGTGCGGTGGAGACGCTTGAGGTTGGACATGGCTTCCTCCTTTCCTTCCTCTTCCACACTGCGAATCGCCTGGAGTCGGAGAGACACGACAAGAATCTGCAGAAGGGCCGAAATCGAAGCTGTCTCAGACCCCACGGAACGGCCCGCGGGGCCTCGGGAACGACTTCTTGGCAGGCCTCACGCGGGGAACGCTGGGACTCTGCGGAGTGGTCGTGGGGCTGGTGCGTTGGGCAGGCGGAGGTGCCGCTCGTGGAGTGGTTCCTCGGTTCCTGGGAGGCTGGGCACTCGACTGCGCAAGCGCCTGGGCGTGTCGCTGGAGTCGCTTCCGCAGCTTCCGCTCGACCTTCTGCGCCGGGAGGCTCCCTTCGCGTTGCAATCGGTCCCAGTCCACGGGCGGGATCTTGATCGAGAAGGCCTTCATCCGGAACGTCGTCGGCGTGCCCTCCAGAGGGGTATGGACACAGAAGGTCCGAGCCGGAGCATCTGCCAGTAGGCGCGTCATGTCTGGAGGCTCCTCGCATCGAGACTCCGGGTCCCGCCAGCGCGCTTCGACTCCATCCACCCAGAGCTCCGGGTACTCGTAGCTCGTCTGCAGGCCAACGGGCGGTGGGAGCTCCGAGAAGCGTTTGGCATCGGCGCGACCGAGGCGACCGAGGACAAAGGTCGACGTGTTGGTCAGGAACGCGTCGAGCAGGTTTTTCCGGGCCTCGAGTTGGTGGAGGGACTGGGTCAGCCCGACCAGGGTCGCTCCGAACTTGCGGGACTCGGCAAGAAAGGCCCCCAAGCGCTCCGCACCGGTGACGAGCGAGCCCAGCTCGTCGATGAACACAGCGAGAGGTGGCTCCGAGCACGGCACGGGCCTCTGCATGAGGACGAGGCGGAGGTGCTCGAGGAAGAGCCCGGCCAGCAAGCCGGCCGCGTCACCGAGCTGCGCCGCGGGCACCGAAACGACTATGACGCAGGGCCTCCGGATGGCGTCGCGCAGATCGACGGGTGGGCGTCCACACAGCGACCACTGAACGCCGCGATAGTTGAGAAGCGCATGGATTCGGGCGAGAGCCCAGTGGGCGTTCTTCGCTCCTCCCTTCCCGGCGCACGAGGCGAAGAAGGATGAGACCCAGGGCAGTGGGTGGGACAGCCTCTGGAGGCATCCCCTCGCGAAGGCGGTGTCTGCCACGAGTCGGTCGGCGTCGAGCAGATCGAGCTCGTCCGGAAACGAAGCCATCAGATAGAAGAGTGGCCCGAGAGCGCTGCGGATGGCGCCGGCCGCCCCCCCGCCACCGAAGCTCGACGCGAATAGCGTCTGGGCCAGGTGGGCGACCTCGTCTGGCCGCACGCCGTCGACCTTGAAGAAGGAGAAGGGCGTGACGACCTGTCCGCGCCCGCTGAAGTCGATGTGCACGCACGGCAGCTCGAGTCTGGCCGCGATGGAGAGGAAGCCGCGGTCGAGATCGGGATGGGGACTGAGACAGGCGATGGAGAAGCCCTGGCGGGCCAGGGCTTCGGCGTGCCCGATGGCCCACGTGGTCTTCCCGCTACCGGTTCGGCCCAGGACCAGCGTGTGGCCCCTGACCTCACTCGGCGTCAAGAGCAGATTGAGCTTGTCCTGACAGGACGGGAGAACCTGGCCGATCGGCGTGAGCCGTGGGTCCTTGGAACCGCTCCGCTTACGGAGAGTCGCCAGAACAGGGGGATCGACCGGCCGAAGTGGCTTGCGGATCTCCCTCTTCCGCCTGGACCAATAGGTGAAGAGGTCGCCCAACATGGCGCGTCCCTCCTACGAGACGCGACGCTGCCGTCGGGCCATCGGGACGACGTCCTCACCGACCTCGACGACTGCGTCGGCCTGCTTGCGGAGGACCGTGGCCATCGAGCCGCGCAGACCGATGACGACGACGCGGAGCCGGCTGTCGGCCAGAGCGCGCAGGACCTTCAGCATGCCTGCGAAGTCCGAATCGCCCGAGACCAGGACGAGCTGCCGGACCTTGTGCCGGAGGACGACAGCGGTGGCGATGGCGCCGAGGGAGGCATCCATGTCTGCCTTGGTACGGCCTGCGATGGTCCTGGAGGCTTCGCTCAAGACCGAGTAGCCAGCGCGCTCGAGGCGTCGTGTCTGCCTGTTCCGCTCTTCCTCGCGGGCGGACATCAACGCGATGGCTCTGGTCGCGGGGACATGGTGCCGGACGGCGCGCAGGAGAGCGGCACCGTCGAAGTCCCGGCCCAGTTTGCGCGCGCCGACGTGGAGGTTGTTCCAGTCGAGGAGCATGGCCGTCGTGAGGCCGGGATCCAGAACCGACAGCCTGGTAGCTCCGGGAATCCTGGGCTTGGGACGTCGGCAGACGGGAGCATGGCTGCGTTGGCTCGCC
>JAUIEE010000020.1 GCA_030428965.1 bacterium
GCCTCTTGGGGTCCGAAGCCGCCTTCTTCGCCGTCGTGGGCAACTGGGAAGGGGAGAACGGCTGGGATCCCCGTTCCAAGCAGCGACTGGCCCAGAAGGTGCGCGCCAGGCTGCTCTTGAACCCCGAGCCCCAGACCTATCGCTTCGGAGGCGGCGACGCCCAGGACTACTTCGCCTTCGAATGGGGCGACGCGTTCTTCTGCGTGCTGAACGTGATGAGCTACACGCGCAGCCGGCACATGATGGATGAACTGGACGACGGGACGCCGTCGGACTGGACGCTGGGTGGCGAGCAGCTCGCGTGGTTCGAGAGCACCCTTCGAGAGACGCGTAAGCCTTACCGCTTTGTGCTCATTCACCACGCGGTGGGAGGCAAGGCCGGTGACCTGGAGAACTCGGTCTACGGTCGCGGAGGCGGACGGGCCGCCAAGGTCGGCGAGCAGGCTGAGGTGCACGCGCTGATGCTGCGCCACGGTGTGCGCATCTTCTTCTACGGCCACGACCACGTCTTCACCGACATGGTCGTGGACGGGATTCACTACACCTTGCCGGGCAGCGCCGGGGCGCCGTGGAAGTTCCCCAGCGAGGAAACCGGGTACGAAGAGTTCGACGACCGGTCCGGCTTCGCGACCGTGCAGGTGAGCGCCGAACGGGCCACGGTCGATTTCCGAGACGTCGAGGGGCGCTCCTTCCGGAGCTTCAGCGTGGAGCCCCTGGAAGCCGACGACGACTGAAAAGCAAGCGGGCGTGCGGCCCCGGAAGGGACCGGCACGCCCGCGGGCGGATGTGGCCTCGGAGCTCTCAGGCTCCGCGCGTCTTGGCGGCCTTGCGGAAGGCCTCGAGGCGTTGGGTGAGCTCCTCCTTCATCTTGCCCTCGGGGGCCAGCTCGACGGCCTTGGCCTGGGTGCGGACCGCGTCCTCGATCTCGCCCCGCTCGAACTGAACCAGGGCCAGGGTGTCGAGGATGGAGGGCTCCTCGCCCCCCGTGAGCTCGCTGGCCCGCTGCGCCAGGTTCAGGGCCACGTCGAGATCGACCTTCTCGAAGGACTTGTCCGGATCGACCAGGGTCCAGGCCAGGGCGTTCAGGAGGCCGGGGCTGTCCTTGCCCACGCCGGCCAGGACCTCTCGGGCGTAGCCGTAGGCCGGGGCCCAGGCCTTCATGTTCAGGAGAGCTTCGAAGCGTACCGGCGCGACCCGCCCCTCGAAGCTGGCGTCCAGCGCGATGATCTCGTCGGTCACCATCACGACCTTCTTCCAGTCGCCCTCCTTCATGGCGGCACGCATGGCCTCGGACGCCTTCTTGTAGTTCGCGTCGAGGTCCCGCTGCATGCGGAAGCTCTTGGCGGCAGCCTCGATGTCCCACTCGCCCGCGATGATCTTTCCGAGCGGATCGTCCATGCCCATCGGGTGTCCGATCCAGGCGATGCGGCCTTCGCCGTCGACGATGAAGGCCGCGGGAATGCCGGACCTGCCGGCGGCTTCCATCCAGGTGGTGGCCATGGCGCCCCGTTCTCCGTCGAGCTTGTCGGCCGCGACCACGTAGTCCATCTTGTCGCCCATCTTCTCGACGAAGGGCGAGACGAGCTCCTGGTCCTGTTCCCAGACGCTCACACCGATGACCGTGGCCTGACCCGCGTACTCCTTCTGGAGCTTGGTGAGGTGGGGAATGCTCACCTTGCAGGGCCCGCACCAGGTCGCCCAGAACTCGACCACGTAGGTGTGTCCCGGCTGGTAGGCGTTCACGGGCT
Source organism: bacterium (assembly GCA_030428965.1). Taxonomy (GTDB): domain Bacteria; phylum Planctomycetota; class UBA1135; order UBA1135; genus JAUIEE01. Next base: position 1,749 of record JAUIEE010000020.1, read on the forward strand.
CGCCCTTGACCCAGGCCGACACGGAGATCGGCGGGGCAGGGCTGCCCACCTCGAGCTGTCCGGCTTGGTGGAGCGTGGGAAGCAGGCAAAGCGAGGCCAGGGCGAGGAAGCTAGCGCGCATGGGAAACTCCTTGGAGGGTTGTGGCCACCCCAAGACCGGGGTGCCCTAGGCCTGGACGGTAACGGACCACCGGCCCGGCTTGGGCAAAAGAAGCGTACGGGATCGGCCCAAGGCGGCCAGGGATGCTTCCCGGGCCGAAGCCGTCTCGAGTTGGAGGTCCGTCGAGGCACCGTTCCGGTGCCCTCGGGGCGCCGCGATCGGGAAGCGCGATCGTCGGGGCTCGGTGCGGAGTTGGCCGTCGCAGGGAGAGCCGGCATCTCCCCGGGGGAACGAGCTCGCGTCGGCCCCGGGGAGGCCAAGAGGGTGGAAGGAACTTCGGAGGGAGCTCATGATGGGATCAGCGGGGGGTCGATGGAGCCTGTTTGCCCCGTCTCATGACGAGCGAATCCCTTTCTTCCCCCGGCGCCGGTGCTCCGCGCGTTCGTTCCCGCCTGGCCCTGTTCCTGGGCTGTGCCCTGTTCCTCGTCCTCGTCGAGGGGACCTGCGTCCTCGTGCAGAACGGCGCGCGCAGCCTGACCCTGCCTTACTGGACGACCTGCGCAGGTTTGACCTGCGCCTTGTCGCTGCCCTTCGGGATTCTTCCCCTGCGTCCGAAGGGGCAAGCTGTGGCCCTGGCCGCTTGGACCGGGACCGGAGCCGGCCTCGTGGCCGGCCCGCTGGTCGGCGTGCTCCTCGGACTGATCGCCGCCGCCGGCGCCCTGTGGCAACGGGAGAGCTCGGAACTCGTGCGCGCCCTGCGCCACGGCGGGGGACTGGCGGCCGCGCTGCTGTTGACCGGGCGCATCGCCAGCCTTCCGTTCCTGCGGAACCTGGAATGGGGTGAGACCTTGGCTCCGGCCCTCGTGCTCGCGCTGTTCGTCTTCGTTCGCATCCCGCGACACACCGAGCGCGATCGCGGGCAGGCGCTCGTGCTGGTCGCCCTCCTGGCCCTCGTCTGCGTTCGCCCCGCCCTGGTCCCCAAGCCGGACGTCCTGCCTTTCCCCCCGCCCGATCGTTCCCGACCCGCGCTCGCGGATGCGAAGAACGTGTTCGTGCTCGTTCTGGACACGGTGCGCGCCGACCACCTGTCGGTCTACGGCTACGAGCGGGATACGACGCCCGAGCTGGCGCGCCTCCTGGCCGAGACCCCGCGCGCCAAGGTCTACCAGCGAGCCTATTCCAACGGCACCTGGACCGTTCCGTCCCACGTGAGCCTGTTCACCGGGCAGTTGCCGTCCCAGCACGGGGCCCACTTCTCCCTCGACGAGGGGCCTCGCTTCGGCTTCGCCGTGAACCCCGAGCTCGGCATGCTCGCCACGGCCCTCCAGGACGCGGGCTACATCACCTGCGGGGTCTTTGCCAATCACTGGCTGCGGGTGGTCGCGGGGATGCACGCCGGCTTCGATCGCTACACGCTCGCCTCCGGCCTGCGGGCTCTGCCCCTCGTGGGCGAGGCCCTGCGGGCGGAGCTCCTCCCCGGGGCCAGTCCGGAGGTCTCCAAGGAAGCGGCTCGCGCATCGGTCATCCACCGCCGGATTCGCCACCTCTTGAATCGTTCGCCCGAGGGGCACCCCATCTACGTCTTCGCCAACTACGGAGACGCCCACGGTCCCTACGCGCCACCGACTCCCTACCGGGGAACCTACGCACCTCACTCGGTGCTCGAGCGCCCCGGGCACCTCTCGATTCACCAGGACCCGGAGCGTCACCGCCTGCTCGAGGCACGCTACGACGAGGAGATCCTGTACCTCGACGCTCAGCTCGGGGAGTTCTTCGGAGAGCTGAAGGAGCGCGGTCTGTTCGACGATTCCTGGATCTTCATCACTTCCGATCACGGTGAGGCCTTCGGAGAGCACGGCGTTACCGAGCACGGTACGGCCGTCTACGACGAGGTCGTACGCATCCCGCTGATCGTGATTCCGCCCAGGGGAACCGAGCTACCCGCCGCCCAGGCCCCCGTGAGCCTGGTGGACGTGACCGCGACCGTGGCGGCCGTTTGTGGCGTCGAGTTCGACAGCGTCGGCCGGGACCTGAGGTCCGACCTGTCGGGCAACGCCGCGCGCATCGAGTTCTACGGCGACCCGTTCAAAGGAGCGATTCACGGGCCGCTGGCCTCGCTGCCCGCGCGCTCGGTCCAGCAGGGTTCCTTCAAGCTGATCGTCTACGCCGAAGGCAGGAGCGAGCTCTACGATCTCGAGCAGGACCCGGGAGAGACGCGCAACCTCGCCGAGGAGCGCCCGGAGCTGCTGGAGGAGCTGGAGGCTCTCCTGCCCGAGTGGGGGACCCCCACGGACACGGGTCCCGGATCCGGCGGAGGGGCGCACCTGGAGGCCCTGCGCAAGTTGGGCTACGGGGGCTGACGGACCTGCGGTTCGTCCTCGCGCCTTCACGATCCACCTGGGGCCGAACCTGTCCGCCAGGGGGCGAAGCCCCCGCTCCGGCCGATTCGGGCTAGAATCCGTTGCGTGAAGCTGCATCGCGCCTGGATCGTGCTGATCGTCGTGGCGGTCCTGTCGGCCGCCTTCCTGGTCTCCTTCTTGACCGACTCCGAAGGGAGGGAGCGCTCGGCGTTGGCGCGCTCGGGCGAAGAGCCCTCTCGACCGGGTTCCGAGCTCACCGAGCTGGCTCGGCCGGACGTGTCCGCTAGCGACGCTCCTGCCGACGAATCCCGGGTTCCCTCCGCGGTCGGACGCAGCGCGCAACCCCAGCCAACGGCAGCGCCCCGACCGACCTCCCTGCGCATCTTCGGGAGTGTGTCCGAGCAGTCCTTCCAGGGAGGGCGAGCCCCGGTGCAGGGTGCGCGGGTGGTCTTGGACGTCCTCGATGTCACCCTCGTGCTCGACCTCGAACAGACCTCGGCCACGGGCGGGGGCTACACCTTCGACTTCCCCCTCGATCGGGAAGCGAGCGCAGGTGCCCTGCTGCGGGTGGCCGTCGATGCGACGGGCCATGCCCGCGAGACCAAGACCTATCCCCTGGCTCGTGCGCTGAAGCAGAACCAGGAAGAGGGCCTGCGGCTCGACTTCGAGCTGGGAAGACCCGTTCCCCAGTTCCGCGGACGGGTCCTGGACGCGGACGGTGGGCTCGTGGCCGGAGCCTCGGTGCTCGGCTTTGGCGAGGATGGAAGCACGATCGTGCTGCGCACGACCACGGGACAGGACGGGAGCTACGCCCTCGAGGCCCCTCGGGTGGACGAAGTCTGGCTGACCGCCCATCACTTCGGGCACGGAGTCGGGCGCCTGTTCGAGCCGGTGGAGCTCACCGGGGCCCACGGGGAAGCCCCCGACATCTACCTGAAGAGAGGCGAGCTCCTGGGGGGCCAGGTGCGACTGCCGAACGGGGATCCCGCGGTCGGCGTTCGCCTGCGTGCCCATCCCGCGGATTCGGCCTCTCTGCCGGGGAGCGGCAGCACCTTCGGCATCCATCCTCCGCAGCGAGCCCTGGAGCTGGACGGTCTGCCCTGCGCTTGGGCCGAAAGCGACGAGCAGGGCAAGTTCGCTTTCCGCGGGCTGTCGATCGGGGCCTACTCGATCGAGCCCGGTGGCGAGGATCTCTCCTTGGCGGAGGGGTCGGAAGGTCCCTTCGAGGCCGGGGAGACCGAGCTCGAGCTGGTGGTCGTGACCTATCGGGTGATCGTTCGCGCGGACGCCGGAGAGAGTCCCGTGCGAATCGTCTGCCGCAGCTGGCAAGACCCTGCCCCCGACCTCCTGGGGGCGATCCATTCGGGCAGCGCGGCGCACGAACGCTCGCGGCGGCCCGAGGAAGTGCGCAACGCGAGCTTCCTCTCCAGGGTCTGCGATCTCTCCGTCGGCGCGGGCGAGGTGCTGCACTTCGAAGCCTCCGCTCCCGGCTTTCGCTCTGCCTCCACCGTGCTCGAGGTCGACGAAGGGGTGTACCACTACGAGCTGGACCTGGCGCTCTCGCCGCTGTCCGACTGAGCTCCTGTTCCTTGGGAGTCGTGCCTCCTCCAGGCTACGATCGAAGAGCCGGGGAGTCGGAGCCCATGTCCACCGCTGAAGATCAGGAGTCCCAAGAGAGCCCACGGACCGCCAGGCCCGTAGCCTGGCATCTCGCCGGCGTGGCGCTCTTTTCCGCGCTGATGCTCCTGGCCCACGCCGGCCTGTTCGATCCCTCGCGCCTGCATCTGGCCGATCACTTCGTGGATCAGGTGCACTACATCACGACCGCGCGTCACTACCTGGAGACCGGCCGCTTCGAGAGCGGTCTGATCTACCCGGCTTACGTGGAGCAAGCCGGCTGGCGCCCCTACATGCCGGGCTCGTACTTGCCGCTGATCCTGTCCTACGGTGCCCTGGGCTTCGGGGTCGTTCCTTCGCTGCTGCCGGGCTGGATCGCCTACGTGCTCGCCTCCCTGGGGGTCTTCTCCGTGGCGCGCAGGCTCTACGGAATCTCGAGCGCCTGGCTGGCGGTGATCCTCTACGACTTCTTTCCAGGCAACCTGAACTACGCCTTCACCGCCCTGACCGACATGCCGTTCGCGGCCACCTGCATCCTGGTGCTGGCCGCCTTCCTGGCCTTGCCCGAGGGCTGGCGACCCTGGTCGGCTCCGCTCCTGCTCGGCGTCGCGTTCCTGTATCGCGAGACCGGCGCCCTTCTGGTCTTTCCCGTGACGGTTCTCCTGGTCGGCGTTCCCGGCCCACGGGGCTGGTTGCGGCCCCTCGTCGTGGCCACGGCCTGCGTGTTCTTCCTCTACGGGTTGAACCGGTGGCAGCTCGCCAGCGGGAAGGGCGAGGCTCCCCTGAGCTGGCCGCTGCAGGGAGGCTTCAACTACGGCGACGCCTTCGCACCTCCGGCTCCGGAGCTCGGTGTGGGGGAGTGGCTTCAGCTCTTCCTGGAGAACGCCCGGCGCAACTTCGGCGTGCACGCCAAGCACCTGAGCACCGATTGGACCCACATCCAGGTGCTCGGTTGGCTGACGATCGCGGGCTCCGTGCTCGTGCTCACGGTCGTGGGCCTGCTTCGCTGGCGCCGAGATCGCTTTCCCCTCGGGGTCGGCCTGATGGGCCTGTCGGCCTTCGCTCTCTTGTACCTGCTCTACGACGTCAACAACCAGAAGGCGATGCGCAGCACCCTGTTCCTGTTTCCCTTCTGCGCGGTGGCCCTGGCCGGCTGCGCCTATCGGTCCCGTTGGGCCGAGGCGGCGCGGGAGGGCCGTGCTGTCGCGCGCGGCTCGCTCGCGCTGCTCGCGGTCGCCTTCCTGGGGGCCAGCCTGTTCGGATCGACTCGCGCCGGTCATGCGCTCGTCAAGAACACCCATCGCTACGACGAGGCTCCCGGTCATCTCGCCCGCCTGGGGCACGACGAATCCAAGCTGCTCATCGGACCGCTCGAGACGATCCTCCGCTACGCCGTGCTACAGCACCCGTCGGGTCGAGCCGCCTTGCCGCCGACGAACGCGGAGACCCTCGAGCTTCTCCTGCAACGCTTCGAGGTGGGCACGTTGATCCTCCCACGGGGCGGAGAGCGAGCGCTCCCCCGCGGTTTCCTCGGGCAGCACGGCCTGTCGCGCGTGGGGGAGTTCGCCTTCGAGCGCCATCCCCAGCGCGTCTACCACGTCTACCGCAAGCCCTGAGGTCCGCCTCAGTACCCGAGGGCGCGAAGCTGGGCTTCGTCGTCCGCCGAGAGGTTCTGGGAGGCGGAGTTCACCCGCGGGGCGAGGAGCAGGCTCGTGGGATCCGAGAGCTCATCGAGCAGGCGCTCAGCCCAGGCTTCGCCGGAGCGGTCTTCGGTCTCGGAACCGTCGACCGTCAGGTCGTAGGCCAGCTCCAGTTCCCCGCCCCGCAGGGCTGGCTCGAGGGCGGGCAGGATGAGCTTCTTGCCTTGGCGGTAGATGGCCATCAGGTCCGGATCGCGGCGGGGGCTGCACTCGAAGGCGAAGATGGGGCGATCCTCGTTCAGCTCGAACAGGGAGCGTCCGAGCCAGGTCGAAGGGGAGGCCACGCCCGCCGCCTGGGCCAGGGTGCGCGGCACGTCGACCAGGGTGGCGGCCCGGGGGGAGAGGCCCGGGGTCACGCTCCCACCGGCGATCACCAGGGGGATGCGGATGTTCTCCTCCCACAGACCGTAACCGTGGGCGATCGTCTCGTGCTCGTAGAAGGCCTCGCCGTGATCGCTCGTGAACAGGAAGACTCCATCGTCGAGCACGCCGTGCTGCTCGAACAGGGTGAAGAGAGCGGCGAGGCTCTTGTCGAGGTCGATCGCGGTCCCCAGGTAGAGGTTCCTGTAGAGCTCCAGGGCCCTCTTGCGCTCCGCGCTGAGCTCACCGCCGACGTTCCATTCGGCCGAGTCCTCGAACCACTCCGCGGCCAGGGTCGCATAGTCCCCGAACTCGATGCGGTCGCCGAACTCCGACCGCGTCTGGGGGCTGACCCGGTAGGGAATATGGGTCTGGTAGGTGTGCAGGAAGAGGAACAGCGGGCGGCCGTCGTCCGCGGCGAGCAGCTCCCGGGTGACCGACAGCATCTCGTCCAGGTCCTTGGTGCCCTCGACGAAGGTCTCGAAGCCCTGGTCGATGTTGCGGGACTCGGTCACCCAGCCGCGGTCGGTCTTGGCGCACGTGCGGTAGCCCGCGTCCCGCAACACCTCGGCCAGGGTGACGAGCTCCAGGGGCAACAGGTTGTCCGCGTGGGTCACCGTGTGCTGTTCGGGGAACAGGCCCGTGAACAGGGACGCATGGGAAGGCAGCGTCCAGGTCGAAGGGGACCAGGCCTGCTCGAAGGTGAGCGAATGCTGCGCGAGGGCATTCAGGGTGGGTGTGATGGCGGGATCGCCGCCGTAGACCTCCATCAGGTCCGCGCGGAAGGTGTCGGCCACGAACAGCACGATGTTGGGGCGCTTGGCTCCCCAGGGGCGGTGCGCCAGGGAGCCGACCTCGCCGGGACCGAGGGTGGGGCTGAGGAAGGCCGAGAGCACCGCGGGCCCTTCGACCGAGAAGGACAGGCGCGTCGAGTCCCGCGCTTCGCCAGTCAAGTCGACCGCGTGCCACTCGGCTTGCGCGTGCTTCCCGAGGCGCAGGGTGTGCTCGAACAGGGGCTCACCGTCGAGCTCGATGCGAAACACGAGGCTGGCGCCTCCGAAGGAAGCAGGCATGCCGTTGGCCGCCGTCGCGAATCGCAGGGCGCTGCTAGCCGGGATCGGCGTGTCGACCTCGAGTGCTTGCCCCGGCCAGACCGGCAACCCGTCGCAGGCGGCGAAGCGGTCGAGGTGCACGCGCCAGGCAGGCCCCTGGAGCTGACCGCGGTCCGCGAAGGTGCGGAAGAGGGCATCGCCCGGTCGGCGGCCGTCGGCGGTGTACAGGAAGAGACGGTCCCCCGCGGTGGCGTAGAGGTCCTCGTCCGTGGCTTCGGTCGAGTCGATGCCGTGTTTCTCGCGGAAGGTGACCGGCTTTCCGTCGACGAGGAGCTCCTGGTAGCGACCCTCGGAATCCTTGCCGAACCCCCGCACCGGACGCGTCGTCCACCAGAGTCCCTCTTTGGGGGCCGGCTTCCACTCGTCGGAGCCCAGGCGCGCGCTGAGCCACGGGGACGAGTTCCCCGGCTCGAGCTCGAGGGTGATCGGATGACCTCCCGCGGTCGTTGCCCACAGCTGTCCGTCCTCGATGGGGGGCGGAGACAGGCCCTCGGCCAGGGAGATCCAGGTCACCTGGGGCGCCGGTTCCCCGCAGGCGGCGAGGCCGGCCAGGAGCCCGAGGGCGACGGCGGGAGTTCGGCAGGGTCGGGACATGGACCCGTCGATTCTATCCCAGGGGAGGTGGACAGGCCGACAGGCACCCCGAGGTCCGGGGTAGAATCGAACGCCCGCCATGGGCGACCCCATCGAACACACGACCGAGCTGCTCAACCGCTTCAGCGGCGGAGACGCGAGCGTTTCCGATGAGCTCTTGGAGCGGATTCACAGCGAGCTGAAGAAGCTGGCCGCGGTTCACATGGCCCGGGAACGGCCGGACCATTCCCTCCAGCCCACGGCCCTCGTCAACGAGGCCTGGATTTCCCTGGTGAACCTGGAGGGGGCCTCCTGGGAGAGTCGACGGCACTTCTACGCGATGGCCTCCAAGATGATGCGCACCCTTCTGGTGGGGCATGCGCGCGAAAGAAAGGCCCAGAAACGTGGCGGGGATCGGCTGCGGATTCCCCTCGACGAACAGGGGACCACCGCCCGCGGAGCGCCCTTCGACGTGCTGGAGATGAACGACGCCCTGGAGGAACTGACCCGCATCGACGAGGAACTGGGGCGCATCGCGGAGCTGCGCTTTTTTGGCGGCCTCTCGGTTCAGGAGACCGCGGACACCCTCGAGATGCCCCTGCGCACCGTCGAGCGTCGCTTGCGTTCCGCCAGCGCCTGGTTGAGGGATCGACTGGGTGAGTGAGCCGACACACGACACCGAGTTCGAGAAGGCGGCCCTGAATCTCCTGGGGCGCGTCCTGGACCGTGAGCAGGACGAGCGGGAGAGCTTCCTCGAAGAAGCCTGCTCCGGCGATGCGAGGCTACGGAATCGGGTGCGAGAGCTGCTGGAGGCTGACCGCACGCAGACTCCGCTGGAGCCGATCGGGGGTCTCCCGAGCCTCGATGCTTACCCCGTGGGGGAGGTGCGGGTCCTGGAAGCCGGCAAGCGCATCGGCTCCTACCGACTGGTGCGGCCCATCGGTCGCGGTGGAATCGGTCAGGTGTACGAGGCCGTGCAAGACCAGCCCGCGCGGAGGGTGGCCTTGAAGATGCTGCGGCACGGCTTCGAGACGCCGGCCGCGCTGCGCCGCTTCCGCTACGAGTCCGAAGTCCTGGGGCACCTGCGGCACCCCGGGATCGCCCAGGTCTACGAGGCGGGCTCCCACGAGGGCATGCCCTTCATCGTGCTCGAGTACGTGGAGGGCGCCGAGACCCTGGTCGCCTACGCGCGCAAGGCCGGCCTGGACCGCAAGGGACGCTGGCGCCTGTTCCTCCGGGTCCTCGAGGCGATCCGCTATGCCCACGACAACGGGGTCATCCACCGCGACCTGAAGCCGGGCAACATCCTGGTCGACCAGAAGGGCGTGCCCAAGGTCATCGACTTCGGGCTGGCGCGCTCCAGCTCGTTGGAGCTTTCCCTGGCCGAATCCTCGCATGGGCGCTTGGCCGGCACCTTGTACTACATGAGTCCCGAGCAGCTTTCGCTCGAGGGCACCGAGCCCGACGTTCGCTGCGACGTCTACTCCCTGGCTGTCGTGTTGTACGAGCTCATCCTGGACCGGTTGCCCTTCGACGTCGAGGGCATGGCCCTAGGAGAGGTGGCGCGCAGGATCACGTCCCTGGATCCCGTTCGGCCGCGCCAGGTGAAGCCGGAGCTGAGCGAGGACGAGGAGGCGATCTTGCTCATGGGCCTGGCGGCGGATCGTTCCCGCCGCTATCCGTCGGCCGAGGCGTTGGCCCGCGACATCGAGAACCTGCTGGGCTCCCAGCCCGTCCAGGCCCGGGTGCCGGGACTCGGCTACCGCCTGAGGCTGTTCGCGCGCCGCAATCGGGCCCTCGTCGCGGCGGGGGCGGTGGTCTCCGTGTCCCTGCTGGCGACCACGGCGGCCAGCGTGCACTCGGCCGTGCGCGCCCGGGAAGCGGCCGTGGTGGAGCGCGAGGCCAAGGAGGAAGTCCAGCAGTTCCGCGATGACCTGTTCGACCTGAACTACGGCCTCGTGCTGGAGGCCGAAGAAGACCTGGTCGAGATGGAGGGCACGGCGGAGGCTCGCTTCGAGCTCACTCGCAAGGCCGTGGAACGCCTGCGCCGTCTGCAACCGAGCGTCGCCGGAGACATGGAGCGCAGCCTGAAGTTGGTCGAGGCCTACCTCGGTTTCGGAAACCTGCTCGGGAACCCGAACCAGCTCTCGAACGCCGGCGACGTGGACGGTGCTCGCAGGACGATGGAAGACGCCCTGGAGCTCGCGCTCGAGTACGTGGACGCGAGTGAGCATGCCCGGGACCTCGAGCTGAACGCCCGCAATTACCTGGCGGAGATCCTGGTTTCCCAGGCCGAGTATCCCCAGGCGATCGCGCAGCTCGAGCAGGTCGTCGAGGGCTATCGGCCGAGGATCGCCGAGACGGGGAGTCGCACCCTGCGGAAAGAGCTGGGCGGCGCGCTTCGCCTCCTGGCTCGCTGCCACAGCCTTCGCGGCCAGCCCGAACAGGCCGTGCCTTGCGCCGAGGCCGCCCTCGAGAACGCTCAGGACCTGGCCGAGGACTACAGCGACGACCCGTCGAGCCTGTTCGACGTGGCCGATTCGAATCAGGTGCTCGGCCTTATGCTGCACAAGGTCGGTTCGCACGAAGAGGCCCGTGCGGCGTTCGAGGAGGCTCTCGGGTTGTTCTCCATTTTGGAGGAGGAGTCGCCCGCCGGCACGCTGCACCGAACCAAGATCGGAGAGACCCTCCTGCACGCGGCCAAACCGGCCCTTGCTCTCGAGGACTTCGAGGGGGCCCACCTCATGCTGGAGCAAGCGCGCGCCGTGTGGGCGGAGTTGCAGGAAGTCGAGCCCTTCAGCGGGTTCTACGTCTACTGGGACGCTTGCACCCTCTCCGTGCAGGGCCGAGCGTACGAGGCCAGCGGAGAGCTGGAAGAGGCGCGCGGCTCCTACGAGCAGAGCATCGCCGCGTTCGAGGAGTACGGGCGCAAGGCCGAGAGCAGCTGGCAGGCGATCGAAGACGAGATTCTCCGTTGCCGCACGCGCTTGGAGGCCATCGCACCGGACACAAACCTCGAGTGAGGGGGCCGTGGGATCGTCGGGGCGGCTAGGATGCCGCCCATGCGCCCCCCTCGCCCTTGGATCCGTGGCCTGCTTGCCCTCTTCCTCGGGGCCTGTGGGCCGTCCTCGGGCGCTCCGGGGCCGCGCTGGGTTTCCCTGACCGGGCAGGCCGCGGGCGCAGGGGCGCAGGCCCTGGGCGGCGTCGAGGAACGGGTCGTCCAGGACGCCGTGCGCATCGTGCCGGTGGGGAGTGACGTGGTCTTCGAGTCGGAATACGGGCCCGACGATTGGATCCTGCGCAAGAAGCGTTACTGGAGTGCGCGGCTGATCGTGGCGGGCCGGGGCGCTCCGGCGGACGGAACGCCGCCGCACCGGCTGACCGACGAGAGCGGGCGCGAGTACCGGTTGCTCGATCGCTGGGAGGTACGCGAGGAAGGAGCCGACCTGGCCGGGGGCTTCTTCGTTCACACGCCGCGCATCTCGCTCTTCCTGGAGGAGGGGGCAACGCCCCCGGCGAAGCTCACCCTGCGTTCGTTCGCCCGGCGCGCCGACGCGGAGGGCGATGGGCCGAGGGTCACGGGAGAGCGCCTGTCGGGAGACGCCCTGCCGGTCTGGCCGGGGGAGCACCTCGACCTTCGCGTCGACGTTCCCGAGGACGCGAGCCTGCGTTTCGCGACCGGGTTCGAGCCCAGCGTTTCCCTGGATGTCGACGCACAGGTGACGTTCCGCATCTACCGCGACGGTCGGCTCGTGTTCGAGCACGGCTTTCCCTACCAGGACGAGGCCCGCCTCGACTACCACGAGGTCCAGCTGGAACCTGGAGCCGGCGTACCTCTGCGCTTCGAGGTTCTGGGGCTGCCCGCCTACACCTCATTCTTCGCGCCCGGAATCGGGCCGAGGGAACCCGGCTCCTACGGAGCACGTCCCTGGGACCGCGTCAACCGAGGGCGCCCGAACATCGTGCTGTTCCAGGCCGACACCTTTCGAGCGGACAACCTGAGGGTCTACGGCGGCGAGCGCTCCCTGGCTCCCTTCCTGGACGGACTCGCCCGCCGGAGCCTGTTCTTCCCCAACGCCTGGTCGGTGGGGACCTTCACCCTACCGACCCACGCATCCCTGTTCACCGGGCTCTATCCCCACCAGGTGGGCATCCAAAGCCCCAAGTCCTCCCTCCCCCGGGAGGCCCTGACCCTGGCCGAGCTCCTTTCCCGCTCCGGCTACCGCTGTGGAGCGATCACCGACTCGGTCTACGTCTCGGGCAAGTTCGGAATGGACCAGGGCTTCGAGACCTTCGACGAGGTGCACGGGGACTTCGACTCGACCCTCGAGCGTGCCCAGGCCTTCCTGGATGCGGACGACGGTCGCCCGATCTTCCTGTTCCTGCAGACCTACCGGACCCACATGCCCTACCTCGTTTCGGAGGAAACGAGGAAGTCCCACGGCGAGGTGCTCGAGCTGGTGCGCGACTTCCGAAGCCTGAGCCAGGAGTTCAATCGCATCGAGGACGGTCGTCTCGAGGTCGATGCGCAGCGACGGCGCGCGACGATCGACGGGCTGCTCGAACACTATCGCGGTACCGTCGTCGATCTGGATCGCGGAGCGCAAGAGTTCCACCGCAGGCTCGACCAGGCCGGGGTTTTCAGGAACGGCTACTTCCTGTTCACGAGCGATCACGGCGAGGCCTTCGAGGAGCACGACGAGATGTACCACGGGGGCAAGGTCTGGGAGGAGCTGCTGCGCGTGCCTCTGTTCCTGCATGGTCCCACGATCGAGCCCAGACGCGTCGAAAGACCCGTCAGCCTGGTCGACCTGGCGCCCACGGTGGCGGAGCTGGCGGGCGTGCAGGGCAGCGAGGACTGGGTGGGGGAGTCCTTGCTCGGCGACGGGACCCGGCGCCCGATCTTCGCCTTCGAGTGTGGGGGGAGAGGTGCGAGTCTGGCCGTGATCGAGGGTCTTCAGAAAGTGATCGCCTCCGAGAGCTCGGACGAGCTGGCCCGGGACGGTCTCTTGCACGCCTTCGACCTCGCCGCCGATCCGGCCGAGCGTCGCGACCTCAGCGCCTCGCCCTGGGCCCGGGAGCTCCTCGAGCGGCGGCGGGAGCAAGCTTTGCACCTGCTGCAACCCAAGGTCGAGTCCCAGGGCGCCGCCCTCTCGACCGGGGATCTCGACCTGTTGGATGCGATGGGCTACGGGGGCAAGGACTGGTAGGACTCCCTGCCCCCGAGGTCCGCTAGCGCCGGAAGTGTCCGGCCACGTCCCGTTCCGCAACCTGCCACAGACCCAGGTCGATCAGGACTAGGTCCACCGCCGCGGTGTCCGCCCGTGGGGAGTGGACCAAGAGTCGGTCCCCGAAGGTGAGCAAGCTGGCCGAGGCCTTCTCGATTTCGTCCAAGCGCAGCGGCTGCCAGGTGGATTCTCCGAAGTCGAAGACTTCCATCCAGGGCTGGGCGGAGTCGGACTGAAGTCCGCCCAGCACGACCAGGCGGCCGCCCGAGAACACGGCCTGGGGCGCATGGCGGACACCTTTCGGGGCAGGCAGGCGGGACCAGCTGCGGTCCGAGAAGCGGAAGACGTCGCAGTGCTGGAGAGCTTCGCCGTCGGCGTCCACGCCGCCCACGAGAACGGCCAGGTCGTCGTCCGCGGCCACAGCGAAGTTGCGGCGAACGGTGGGCAGGTGCAGGTCGGTGGTCTCGAACCGGGTCGAGTCCGCCTCGCGCAAGAGCAGGCCCTCCGAGGCGAAGAGCCACGTGTCCTCGCCATGCTGGGCCGTTCGTCCCTCGGACACCGTGTCCACGCCGACGTACTCCTGGGCTTCCCAGGAGTCGTACTTGTAGTCGTAGGCGAGTCCGGCTGTTCGGGCGCCGGTGGCCTCGGCCCCGGAGCTGAACAGACCGAGGTGCGCCTGCGTACGCACCGCTTTCGACGTGGAGGCGTTCACCAGCCCCATGGGCAGGGGTGAGCGCCGCTCCCAGTTCATGGAAAGCAGGTCGAGGCGGTGGCAATCCTGTACGGCGGCCCCTTCACGGTCGAATCCGCCGAAGGCGTAGAGCTCGTTGCCGGTCAGGTTCAGGATCTGGCCTCCGATGGCCAGGCCCGGGGCGGGCACGCTCCAGCGGTGGGTGACCGTTCGCGCTTCGCCGTCCGTGAGGTTCATCGCCTCCACGTGCCGGACTCTGCCGCCGCGGGCCACGCCTCCCAGGGCCACGATCTCGCCCGCGCGACCGGGAACGATCTGGTGGAAGAAGCGCGGGAAGATCCAGGAGGTCTCCGCACGCCAGGCGTTCTCGCCCGGTGCCCAGGAATGCACCACTCCGTCTCCGGCGCTGCCGTAGACCCGATCGCCCACCCCGACGATCGAGATGCCGAAGGCCGATTCGGGGTAGTCGGGGCCCTTGGACCAGGGGTCGGACTCCTCTGGCCGGAAGACGTTCACCGAGCTCGAGACGCTGCCTTCGGGGTCGATGCCGCCGACGACCACGATGTGTCCGCGGATTGCGGCCACGCCCAGGGCCCGGCGCCGGAACGGAGCGGCGAACGACTCCCACCGCCCCCCTTCTTCCTGGCTCAGGTCGTAGCGCAGCAGCGTGTCGCGCCAGACGCTCTCGCGATCGTCGGGGAACAGCTGCCAGCCGCCGGCGACGTACAGGGATCCATCGAGCACCGCGGCCATGTGGGAGGAGCGTGGCTCGGGCAGCGGCGGCAGCTCGCTCCACTCCCTCAGATCGAGGTCGAAGCGAGCGAAGGTGTCCCGGGATTCGAGGCGTGCATCCTCACCGGGGCCGTTGAGGATCACCATCCCACCGCTGCGGAAGAGAGCGTTGCCGTGGGAGACCAGGGCCACGCTCTGCATGGCTCCCGGAGAAGGAAGATCCTCCCAGCTCCCGTCCAGCAGGCTGAAGCGCTGGAAGGCGGCCGACTGCCCCTGGTCGTGGTAGTCGTGGGGCATCCCGAAGTAGCCCCCCAGGGTGTAGGCGAATCCGCCCAGGTGGGCGGCACCGAAGCTGGTCACGGCGCGCGGGATGAGTCCGGCGGGGCGCGCGGCGCTGGTGGGCAGGTGGGGAGAGCCTGGAGAGGGATCCTGGGGAAGGGTCGGCCGGGGGAGGCCGAGCAGCGCCGGCACGAGGAGGGTCGAGATCAAGAGGGAGGTGCTCGAGGTCATGGCATGGGCTCGAAGGGGTTCGAAGCGGAGCGGTGTGTCGAGCAAGTTCTAGATTAACTGCAAATGAGACGCAATCTCATTAAAGGGCTTGCCTCGAGGTCCGGGCTCCTTGTAGCTTTGCTCGCGAATGAGACTCAGTCTCAAGTGGGTCGGCGGAGGTGCTCTGCCCGAAGGCACGTCCGTCGGCCCTGTTTCGGGCCTAACCCTCGATCCCAAGCAGATGAATCAAAGATTGAACCGCCTCGCTCTCTCCTTCGGAGGGACTCTCCTGATCGCCGTCACGGCCCACGGGGACAGCCTCGAATACTCGGCCATGGCCCATCTGAGCTCGCACGTCCCCGTCGTGGCCGGCAACACGACCCTGACCGTTCGCAGCCCGCTGATCGGCTCCTCGGTCACGATCTCCTCGGACACGGTCTTCGGCCCGGTCTTCGTCGGACACCCGACCCTGCCGGTCGTTTGCCTGTCCGCCTCGCGCGTGACCATCGCCACGGGCACGATCGATGGGACCGGACGCTTCATCGCGACCGTCCCGAGCCCGACCGCAGGCACGACGGTCTTCACCCAGGCGATCATCCAGGCTCCCTCCGGCAAGCGCTTCGGATCGAACTGTGTGACCGTCACGCCCGCGGCGGCAACGGCCGTGACCTTCACGGACAATTCCTCGGATCTGAGCGCCTACATCCAAAGCGTGGCGAGCGAAGACGTCGACTTCGCGGATCTCAACAAGGACGGCTGCCCGGACCTCGTGGTGGCCACCGATGCAACACCCGTGATTTCCCTGGGCAACTGCACCGGCTTCTACCCCAACGACACCTTCTTTCTCCTGCCTAACCAGGCTCTGCTTCCGACCGCTTGCGTCGAGGTCGGGGACGTCAACAACGATTCCTGGCCCGACCTGTTCATCGGGGCCGACTGCACGAGCGGTCATTCCAAGAATCTCCTGCTCCTCAATGACGGCAGCGGCTCCTTCCTGAACTCCATGCCGGCCCCGGTCGCCGGCCAGTACGTGGGCGCCCGCGGCTGTGGCCTGGGCGAGGACTGCAACTTCGCCTTCCTGCCCGGCGGCCGTGGAACGGCGGTCGACGCCGAGTTCGGAGACGTCGACGGAGACGGGGACCTGGACCTGATCGTGACCAACGTGCCCGACACCTGCCCCGGCGACCGCTTCAACCCGCCCGCCGATCCGGTGGTTCTCTACATCAACCAGGGCGGCCTGCAGGGCGGCGTTCCGGGGCGCTTCCTCGAGAAGGCCTCCTTCTCCACCATCCAGGGCAACAACGCCCACGCCGATGGCGGTGGCGACAGTTCCTTCGGTGACGTGGACAACGACGGCGACCTCGATGTCTTCATCTGCTCCGGCAACACCTCGGAGGGCGGCGCCCAGAATCAGCTCTATGTGAACGACGGGCTGGGAAACTTCACGGACGTGACCGCGACGGCCCTGCCGGCGGAGCCGGACAACACGTTCGAGGCCGACTTCGGCGACTTCGATAACGACGGAGACCTGGACATCATTGCGGCGAACTCGATCAGCAGCGATCCGGCCGCAGTGCACTACTACGAGAACGTCACGACTGCCGCCGACAACCCCATCTTCGTCGACTCCTCCACGAACATCCCCGCCAGCTTCGGGCCGATCACGAACGTGCGCCTCGGTACGGACGTGGGCGACATCGACTGCGACGGTGACCTCGACGTCTTCATCGCCATGCACGAGCTTCCCGGCGGGACGAACCCGGGTCCCACCGACGGCGAAACCGTGCTGCTGCTCAACCAGGGCGGTCTTCAAGGGGGCACGATCGGCACCTTCCTGGTCGACTCGACGTTCACGCCCGCCCTGTTCGTCACCGGCGACGTGGACCTGGCGGACATCGATCTGGACGGGGACCTGGACGTGTACATCTCCAACACCGGTGAGCTCTTTGCCCCCTTCCCCCCGAACGAGGACCAGCTCCTCTTGAACGACATTCGTTAGACGGCGACTCCGTCCGTGGAGCGGAGGTCGCTCCAACCTCCGCTCCACGGCCTTACCTACACTTCCGTGCTCATGAAGAACCTCCTGCGATTCGCCCTCGCGTCCCTGGTCCTCTCCTCCCTTGCTGGCCTGGCCAGCGCCCACTTCATCTGGCTGCACGTGCCCAGCGACGGAACGAGGCTGCAGGTTCTGTTCGGGGACGGGATCTACCAGGACTCCGACGCCAACCTGGTGCGCTACGTCGAAGGGCTGGAGGCCTGGGTGGTCAAGGACGAGCCCCTGAGCTTCGAGGCGCACTCCTGGGGGCTCTCGTCGCAGATCCCCGCCGGAACGAAATCCGTGGCTGCCTACCGGGACATGGGCCTGTTCTCCAGGCCCGGGCCCGGCTCCCCGCCTCCCGTGAAGCTGGACTACTACGCCAAGGGCGCGCGCCGTTTGGCGGACGCATCCCACGTCGTGGGTACTCGCGCGGAACTCGTGGGCCGTGCCGAGGGAACGGACATCGTCCTGCAGACCTGGTTCGACGGAGAGCCCGCAGCCGGCGCCGAGCTCACGGTTCCGCGCTGGGACTCCCCCGCAACCGTCAAGCTCGTCGCCGACGAGAACGGCGAGGTCCGGGTGTCGAGACCGCCGTCCGGTTCCTTTGCCGTGCGGGCCCGCATCGTGGTGGACGCCCCCGGCGAGCTCGACGGTGAGGCCTACGTCGCCGAACACCACTGGGCGACCCTGGTGATCTCCAGCCTCAGGGACACCGGCATCCCTGCCGGCGCCGACCTCGATGCCTGGGTCCGGTTCGAGGAGATTCACCGCAGCCTCGAGCGCTTGCCGGAAGGCCTGAACGGTCTGGGAGGTCTGTTGCGGCTCAAGGCCAGCTCGGTGGACGCCCGCGGCGAGTTCGAGTGCGTCGGGGGCAAGCTCACCCAGTTTGCCCTCGAAGGTGTGTCCGACGAGTGGATGGACCTGGTTCGGTCCCACGTGCTCGACATGGTTCGAGCCCGTGCCCACCGCGCCTTCTCGGAGGCTGCCGGGCGCCACCCCATCACCCTCGGCCAGCGTACCGGCCACCCCCTGGGGCGCCCCGTGCACCTGGGGGATGGAGCGAACACCAGCTACCTCATCAGCGAGGATCGCATCCAGTGTATGGAGACGGACACGAACCAGGGGCGTCTCCTCCAGCGCTTCCTCGCCTACGAGACCACGGAGGAGGGTCGCTTCCTGCCGCACCACTCCACCAGGCACTGGCTCGATCCCGAGAGCGGCGCTCTCGTGCGCTCCGAGTCCATGACCGAGACCTTCCGCGACTACGACGGGATCTTCCTTCCGGTTTCGCGCCTGGTGACCTCGAGCGGTTCGGGGCCCTCGACGACGTTCCAGGTCGAGCTGCGGAACCTCGAGCTGCTCTGGAACGACGACGCGGCCGGCGTGATCGAGGCTTCGGTGGACGACGGCGAGCGCTGAGGGCGTCCGGACCCCTGGAACCTGCCCTGGCCCGATGGCTGGACGCGGCGCTGCACTCCCGGGGCCGCCCGACCGACGGACTTCAGGCCGTGGTCTCGGCCCTCAGGGGCGGAAGTCCTGGCGCTGGAGGTGACGGGCCGCGCGCAGGCCGAACTCCAGGCTGGGGTGAGCCCGGTAGTCGGGATCATCGACGAGCTCGAGCACGTCCAGGCCATCGTCCAGGGCCTCTTGCAGGACGGGGGTGAGGTCGAAGTGCTCGATGCCTAGCTCTTCGAGAAGCGTCTGCACGGCGTCGTAGCGCTCGCGGATCCCCGGTCGCCACGTCTCGGGCGTTTCGAACCAGGGCAAGATGAACACGCTCAGCCGAACGCCCCGCTCTTCGGCTTCGTTCCGAATGTCCGCCAGCCCTTCACGGACCATGGCGGTCTGCTGCTCGAAGGGGATCGTTCCGGCCCGGTGGGCTGCCCGGGCCAGGTAGAGGCGGTAGAGGTAGGAGGCGTCGTAGAGGGTCGCATGGATCTTCAGGTTGGAGTGCCCGGCCCGTACGAGCATGCGCGTGTCGCCCTCGAGGAAGGTGATGGGCGTCACCGTGAAGTCGTTGAGGTGGAAGGTGAGAAGGGTGTGGTCCTCGGCGATGCCTGTGAGCGAGGCGTAGTAGCGACTGGTCTGGAACGAGTTGTAGCCTTCGACGCCGGCGTTCCAGTACTCGTAGTCGTCCTCCCCGAAGACCTGCCGCAGGCCCTGAATGATGCGCGCGCGGTGGGTGACCGAGTCGCCGATGAAGAGCAGACGCGTCTTGTGCGCCGGCTTGGCGGGTGCGTAGTCGTTGTGCTTGACCCCGAAGCGGTCGAAGGCGGCTCCGGAGAGGATCGGCCGGTAGCCGAGCTCGGGGTCCAGGGTATGGACGCGCAGCTCGGGATCGAGCTGGGGGCCGTTGCCCTCTGCTCCGGTATCGAAGCGCTGGAGCATGACGGGGGGCTTCCAGCGCAGGGCCAGCTCCGCCGCGAAGACGAGAGTCAAGAGCCCCAGGAGTCCGGCCAAGAAGAGTCGCTTCACTCGCATGCCGATCGCCTCACCGAGGCTGAAAGACCGAGTAGGGGATCGAGCGCATCTTGTAAGGCGGCTTCTTGTTCTGGGATTCGAGCCGGATGTAGCCCTGGAAGTGGAGGCCGTTGCGCTCGAGAGCTTCGACGGTGAGCTTCTCGGCCTCAGGGTCGGTGAAGGTCGTGCGCACGATCAGCGTACCGATCTCGTGACGCTCGGCCAGGAGCCGCAAGGTCTCCTCGTTGTCGGGCACGAAGGACCAACGTACGGGGTAGTGCTTGAGGGTGTAGTCGAGGCCGATGCGAGGGGAGCTGACGAGCAGCTTGCTGTCGTCGTGCTCGAGGGCCTCCATATAGCGGGTCAACTCGGGCGGAGATTCGACGACGAAGCGCCGCACGATGTCTTGCATGCCCCAGGTATGTAGGCCGAGGGCGACCACGGCGAAGAGAATCGCCGCGGCGCGGCCGATGCTCGCGCCCCAGCGAGCATGGAGACGACGGTGGAGTTGAACCAGGAGATGGGCCACGTAGATCGCGGACAGAGGGAGCACGAACAGGATGTGGCGGATGGCCACGTGCTCGTAGGCCTTGTGGAAGAAGAGGAGCAGGAGCCAGGTCGCCAGCCCGACGAGGCCGACCGATAGGGGGTAGAGGTCCTTGCGGAAGCGGAGCAGGCCACCGACCAGGCAGACCAGTGCCGTCAAGAGCAAGGTCGAGGTGAAGGCCGGCTCTCCATGGACGAAGAAGTCCGTGGTCATGCGCTCGGCGAGCGTGTCGACGTTCTCGCTGAAGTTGCCCCAGAAAGCCTGGATCCATTCTCCGACCGAGAGTTCGAGATTCGAGCCCTCGAGGGTGGCATCCCCGTAGTTGGGCTTGCCCTCCACGATCCAGGACAGGGGCGGTGACTGCTTGCCGGTGGACGTTTGCCAGCTGTAGATGGCGCCGAGGCAGAGGATCGAGCCGACCACCCCTGCGGCCAGGGCCACGGGGCGTGGCCGGGTCGCTGCGCCCCAGGCCAGGGCGAGCATGGGCAGGATCAAGAGCGCGCCCGTTTCCCGGAAGAGGAAGGGCAGCGCCAGGAGGAAGGGCATCGCCCACGCCCTGGAGCCCGCGGGCCAGCGCAGAAACAGGTAGAGGGCGGCCAGGCAGGCGGTGGCGAACACGGTCTCCGCCATGGCCGTGAAGGTGAACCCCAGGTGAGGCGGAAAGAGCAAGACGAGGCTTGCCGCAACCAGGCCCGAGGCTCTTCCGTACAGGCGCCGGCCCAGTCCGTAGACCAGGAGGGCCCCGACCACGTAGGCCAGCAGGTTGGGCAGCCGAGCCTGGAAGGGGCCGTATCCGAACAGCCAGAACGATGCCGCCAGGACGGTGTAGTTCCCGGGCATGTAGAGGCGCCAGTCCTCGGACCGGATGAAGGCCGGGCAGACCAGGTGCCCGCGCAGCTCTCCCGTCTCCGCCAGCCAGCGGGCGGTCGTGATGTAGCCCACCTGATCGTTCAGGGTGACGATGTCCATCTCCTGCAGGCGTTGCCTGGGAGCGTGGGCCGCGAGCAGGCCGAGGGCCAAAAGGAGCACGCCAGCCGCGCCGTAGGGGAGGGCCTTCACCTCTTCCATTCTGATCCCACGGATGGGAGTTCGGCAAGCGGACGCCCGGCAGGAGTCGGAAACCGGGGTAGGTGCGCACCCCCGGCGAGTCGTTCGGCTTCGTAGTTTCCGCTGGGTTCCATTCGAGCCCGGCCGACAGTCCCCTGGGGGCGTCCCAGGGAATCGGCCCTGATGCGGACAACTTCGCCCGCGATGCCGACGCCTCCATCCTTGGCCCGGCCATGGAGCTACGAGCTCTGCACTCTGCCGGCTCGCGAACCTGCTCGAGTTCGAACAGGAACTTCTCTGGCACTTCGTGGTGCGGAAGGGGGGACTCGAACCCCCACGCCCGAAGGCACAGGAACCTAAATCCTGCGCGTCTACCAGTTCCGCCACTCCCGCGTGGTTCTTTGGAGGAACGGCGACAGTCTAGGCCCTTTTCAGGAAGAGGAGAAGGGACAGTCCTACTCGGCTATCGGGACAACCGGGTCCGATTCGGACAGCTCGGCCAGGCGTGCCTTGGCCGCTTCCAGCAGCGCGTGCATCTCCTGGTTGGCTTGCTGGAGTTCGGCGATCTCGGCCGCTTGGCGGGCCAGAGCCTCATCCTTCTCCTGGCGCAGACCTTGAATGGCGGCGAGGGCGACCCCGTCGGGATCGACCGTGTCGATTGTCGTGTCACCGAGGCCCAGGCCGAAGGCCTCCCAGAAGTCCTGGGCCATGGGGCCCATGTGGCGAATGGAGTCGTCCTGGGACTTGTAATTCCAGGTCAGGATGGGGAGCTCGGCC
>JAUIEE010000479.1 GCA_030428965.1 bacterium
CGATGAGTGCGGCGAAGCCGAGGCCCAGGACGGGGAACGAGAGGCGCGAGACCAGGTCCGTCTCGGGGGGCGCGAAGAGGGCGGCCGGGACGAGCGAGCCGAGAGCCAGGGCTCCGAGCAACAGGCCCAGGTGCAAGGTGCGGGCGATCTTCAGGTCCCTTGGCGTGACGGGGAGCGCTTCGACCCACTCCGCGGCTTCGTCGGCCCGCAGGAGCCAGCCGAGCTCACCGAGCAGGGGGATGGCCAGGAAGGCGGCCGTCAGGGAGAGGGCGAAGACCCCGTAGGCGAAGGGCGGCAGGAAGTCGCGCACCAGGGCGCAGAAGAGCCCGGCCAGGAAGAACTGGGTGAAGATGGCGGCGATGGGCAGCCCGCCGCCGGGGCCGGACTGGACGCGTGCCCAGAAGAGAGGTCCGACGCGTTGCCACACGGGGCGGGCTCAGGCGAACACGACCATCGAGAGCTTGAAGCGGTACTCGTTCGCAACCGGGTCTTCCATTCCGAGCATCTGGAAGGCCTCGAGCATGCTCGCCTTGGCGTCGCGGCGCACTTTGTCGGGGGCTTCTTCCTCCTGGAGCAACTCGAGCAGGCCCTCCAGACCGTCGCCGGCCTGGCCGGCCGCGATCCGGGTCTTGGCCAGCTCGATACGAGCCTCGAAGTCCATGGGATCTGCGGCGATGCGCGCCTCGAGCTCGGCCCGGTTGCCGGCCGCGGCTCCGAGCTCGATGCGGGCCAGGATCGAGCGCGCCTCGGGGGAGGCTCTTTCGGCCTCGGGCAGGAGCTCGAACACCTTCCGGGCCTCGGCGTGCTGACCGCGGTCGGCCAGGAGTCCGGCCAGGTAGAGGCGAACCTTGCCGTCGCCCGGATTCTCCCCGAGGAAGCCCTCGAGCAGCTGGACCGCTTCTTCCTCCTTGTCCTGGGTCACCAGGGACTCCGCCTCCAGCAGCACGTCGCTCCGGGCGCCCCCTGGTGCGATCTTGTCCAGGAAAGCGGCCAGGTCTTCGTCCGTCTGGAGCCCCTGGAACCCGTCCGCGATCTTGCCGTCCACGACGGCCAGCACGGCCGGAATGCCCTGGATGCGGAACATCTGGGCCAGCTCGGCGTTCTGGTCGATGTCCACCTTGGCGAGCAGGAAGCGCCCGCCTCCCTCCTGGGCGGCCTTCTCGAGCTTGGGCCCGAGCTCCTTGCAGGGCTCGCACCAGGGGGCCCAGAAGTCGAAGAGGACCGGGACGCTGCGGGAACGCTCGATCGTCTGCTCGAAGTTCTCGATGCCGACGTCGAGGATCCAGTTCGTGGTTTCGCTCATCCGTGGGGGTTCCGCTTGTGTCGCAAAGGGAGCAGGACATCATAGTCCAAAGAGATCGGGGACTTGAGTCGTGGCCCCGATCCGAATGACGGACTCCACCGGCGAACCACTCCCGTGATCTCCACCTGGCAACAGACCCCGGCCGAAGACCTTCCGGACCCGACCGCCACCCTGGGCTTGCCCCCCGAGGGGCTGGGGGGAGGGCCCCTGCCGGCCGTGCCCACGGTGCGCGAGGAGCCGTCCGGTGTCGCCGAACCCTTGATCGACCGGGCCATCGGATGGTTCGACGAAACCCTGTTCCAGATCGGCGGGCGCGGCATCACTTTCGTCGACCTGTTGGTGGCGCTCCTGATCGTGGTGCTGGCCTTCCAGGTGTCGCGCTTCCTGCAGCGCTTGAGCGAGCAGGCCTTCCACAAGGCCGGGGTGGATGCCGAGGGGACCGTGGGCACCGTCGGGCGACTGATCCACTACTCGGTCATCACCCTTGGCCTTCTGATCGCGATCAACCAGCTCGGGATCAAGCTGGAGACCCTGCTGACGGCGGGGGCGGTCTTCGCGGTGGCCTTCGGTTTCGCGATGCAGAACATCGCCCAGAACTTCGTGTCGGGTGTGATCCTCTTGATCGAGCGCACCATCAAGCCGGGGGACGTGCTCGAGGTCGAGGGACGCGTCGTGCGCGTGGTGGAGATGGGGATTCGCTCGACCGTGGCGCGTACCCGGGACGAGGAGGAGATCATCGTCCCGAACTCGACGCTCGTGCAGACGACGGTCAAGAACTTCACCCTGCGCGATTCCGTCTACCGCCTGCGCTCCTACGTGGGCGTGACCTACTCCAGCGACATGGAGCTGGTGGAGAAGACCCTCGAGGAAACGGCGCGCGACCTCGACTGGCGCGAGAAGGACCGGGCGCCGCGCATCCACCTGAAGCAGTTCGGCGACAGCTCGGTGATCTGGGAGGTCTCGGTCTGGATTCAGAACCCGTGGTTGGCGCCGCGGCTGCTCAATCGGCTCAACCAGGCCCTGTGGCATGCGCTGCGGGAGCGCTCGATCCAGTTCGCCTTTCCCCAGCTGGACGTCCACCTGGACGTCGGCCTGGACTCGGTCGCGCGTCAAGCCGTGGCTGCCGGGAGCGACGTCGAGTGACCGAGGAGGTGCACTTCCGGGGTCCCGTGGGAAGGCTCGAGGGCTTGCTCGACGAGCCGGAGGGAGAGGTGCGCGGCGCGGCCGTGGTGTGCCACCCTCATCCCTTGCACGAGGGCACGATGCGCAACACGATCGTCTTTCGCGCTGCCCGTGCCCTGCGGGCGGTGGGATTCGCCACGCTGCGCTTCAACTTCCGGGGCGTCGAAGGGAGCGAGGGAACGCACCACGGCGAGGGGGGCGAGGAAGGGGATGCGAGCGCCGGTCTCGACCTGCTCCAGGAGCGTTTTCCGGGCGTGCCCCTGTGGGCGGCCGGCTACTCCTTCGGCTCGCGCACCGTGTGCGGGCTGGCGACGCGCGACGAGCGCATCCAGCGCCTGATCCTGATCGCCTTTCCGGTCGCCGTCTACGAGTGCTCCTGCATCGAGGCCGTGCAGCGACCCGGCTTCCTGCTCTTCGGCGGCGGCGACGAGTTCGGGACCTTGACCGAGCTTGCCCAGCGCTTTCCGCGGCTTTCCGAGGAACTGGAGGTGGACGAGATTCCCGGGGCCGACCACTTCTTCAGGGGGCGCACCCCCATTCTAGAAGAGAGAATCCAGGCCTACGCCCGCCGAGCCGTGGAGAAGCCATGACCGAGACCTTTCCCAGGGACCAGAGCCCGTCGATCAAGCGCGTGATGATGCCGCGCGACACGAACGCCTTCGGGACCATTTTCGGGGGGGTCATCCTCTCCGAGATCGACCTCGCGGCCGCCGTCGAAGCCCACCGGCACCATTCCGGGAAGCTTGTCACCGTCGCCATGGACAGCATCGTCTTCAAGGCGCCGGTCTTCGTCGGAGACTGCGTCTCGTTCTTCACCGAGACCAAGCGCATCGGCAAGACTTCCGTCTGCGTGCGGGTCAAGGTCTGGGCCGAGCGGCGCTTCTCGAACGGAGACGACGTTTACGTGACCGAGGCCGAGGTGACGATGGTCGCGGTCGACGATCAGGGTCGGAAGGTCCCCGTGGGGAGCTCTGCGAAGAAATAGAGGGCGCTCGCCAAGGAGCCCCTGGAAGTTGGCGGCCGTCCGGGCCAAAGCGCGGTACAACTGGACGCGCCGGCTTCTCCGGGGCCGGTTCCCACGGCCCACGGCACGCCTTCTCCACCGTCTTCGGATTCCAGGTCCCATGAAACGACTCCTGTTCCGTGCCCTGACGTTCTCCCTCGCTGCCGGGTGCCTGGCCTCCGCGGTCC
>JAUIEE010000480.1 GCA_030428965.1 bacterium
GGGTCCAGGACCTGCTGGCCTGCGCGGACCGGGTCCGCGTTCCGACCTGGGTCGTACGCGGCGAGAAGGACCCGGTGGTCACCACCGAAGAGATGCAGGCCCTGGCGGAGCAGCTGCCCATGGGTCGCGGCGTCTCGCTCCCATCGGTCGGACACTGCCCGCAAATGGAAGCGCCGGAAGCCACCGCGCGCCTCGTCTCTTTTCTCGGAGGCGACTTCGGATGGGCTTCCGGCGTTACCGGATAACGAACGGGTCCAGCTCGGAGCTAGAAGAGCTGATCCAAGGCGTCTTCGGCACCGCTGCTGAAGTCGTCGGAGAGCTCGGCCGTGCGGTTCTCGGCACCGATCTCATCGAAGATCTCCCCCAGACGGTCGGCCGTTTCCTGGGCGTAGAAGCGCACCATGCCGAGGTTCGTCCGCTCGTCGAACAGGGTCCCCATCAAGGTCCGCTCCCCGATCAGCTGGAGCTGGATCGAGTCGCGCTGTCCCTGGTGGAACAGGATGGAGAACTCCGTCTCGCCGAGCAGGCGGGCCATCTCTTGGGTCGCGGCGAAGGAGCCGGCAATCAGGGCCGAGACGGCCTCGATCGACGTCTTCATCGGCTCACCTCGACGGGTCACCAGGTGACCGTCGCGGTCGATGAGCATGACGCAGCGGGCTTTGGACAGCTCGAGGAAGGCATCGATCTCCGAATCGAGACGGTCGATGTCCTGCTCGTAGAAGACCAGGCGTTGTTGTTTCAGTTCTTGATCGCGTGACATCGGGTGTGCTCCCTTATTTCAGCAGGAACCAAGCGAGCGCGACGCCAGCGGCCGCAGCAAGGGCAATAAACACGACCGTTCCGCCGCCGCCACCCTTCTTGGGTGCCGGCTCCGCAGCGGCCTTGGGGCGCTGCTTGGCAGCTCCCGCAGACTTCGGTCGGGCTTTCTTGCCCGACTTCTTCTTCGTTCCTTTTTGCATCACATCGCCCGCCGTCGAGCGTCGCGGCTGAGCCACCGCCTGGTTGCTCGGCTGCGTCTGCTGCATCGGCACCTGCTGCTGCATGGGGACCTGTTGCATGGGTCCTTGCTGCATCGGAGCCTGCTGCATGGGCTGTTGCATCGGTTGGTGATGCATCGGCTGTTGATGCATGGGCTGCGCCATCGGCTGGGGTGGCCCTCCCCCCTGCGCCTGGGCGTACTGCGGCTGCCCCTGGGCCGGGTAGCCGTGCTGTCCGGCGGGCATCGGGGCCGGCGGGGCCTGGTGCTGCATGGGCATGGCAGGTCCGGGCATCGGCTGGGCCGGTTGCGCTGGCATGCCCGGCGCAACTCCCGGAGCGCCGACGCCGGGGGCTGCGCCACCGGGCATCGGTGCCGCCAGGGAAGCAGCGGAAGAAGCTCCCTCGGAGGTCTCCTGACGGATGGTCTTGAGCACCAGGGCCGCCAAGGCCTTGAGGGTCGGGAAGACCCCCTGACCCGAGTTGGCCGTGGCCTCGAAGGCCGGCGCGTTGTGGTGGTTCATGAGCCTGGTCAGCTCCTCCACCGGCATCGCATCCGGAAGGTCCCTCTTGTTCCACTGGAGGACGTACGGGGTCGTGGCGAGACTCTTGCCGTACTCGTTGAGGTTCTCCTCCAGGTTGCGCAGGGACTCGAGGTTTTGCTCGAGCATCGACGCAGAGGAGTCGGCGATGAAGATGACTCCATCGACGCCCTGCAGGACGAGTTTACGGGTCGAGTTGTAGTAGACCTGTCCCGGGACCGTGTAGAGCTGGAAGCACGTCCGCATTCCTGCGACCGTCCCTAGACTGAGCGGCATGTAGTCGAAGAACAGGGTTCGATCCCCGTCCGTACTGATGCTCGTCAGCTCACCACGATTGTTGTCCGGGGCTCGTTGGTGGACGACCTCCAAGTTGGTCGTCTTGCCCGACATCCCCGGCCCGTAATAGACGATCTTGACGTTGACAGTCTTCTGGGCAAAGTTGATCTGGACCATAATTCAGTTATCCGAGGACGTGTTCGTCTGGCCGTCCGGTTGAGTCTCAGCCAGATCCCGGTCTCCTTCTTGCGTTTCACGAGCCTTGGGAAGCGCACTCGGCGGACTTTCCAGCCCGGCGGACGCCGCCCCCTGCCGCGAGTTGTCATCCCTCCCCATGGAGCGAAGGGATCGTTCGATGCGCGCGATCGTGCCGTCCATGGACAGCCGTACCTCTTCGGGGGCCATGCCCCGAGCGAGGATCAGGACCAAGATCGCGCTCTTGGTCTTTTGCATGACGAGCGTGCCGCGCGCGGCCTTCATCACCACGCGCTTGGGCGCGGACCACGACAGCGGGGCCACCGAGTGGGTCAGCTCCCCCAGCCAGCCCGATGCGATGGCCGCCAGGGCCTCGTTCTTGCCGTGGAAGGACATCCCGTCGGCCTCGGCCCCCGCATCTTCGATGCCGGGCACGGCCACCGGGACGCCGTCGAGCGTCACCAGCATGACCAGACGGACACCGGGCAACTCGGCCAGAGGTTGGAGTGCTTCGATCACTGCGTCACCTCCTCGGGCGTGTCTGCGTTCAGCCCGGCCAGCTCCATCAGGGCCTTGTCCCGCAGGGGCGAGATGGGACCGGGCGACAGAATGGCCGAAGCGTCCATCTCCCCGGGAGCGATCGCCAGGGTTCCGAATTCTCCTTCCAGCTGGATCTTGAAGACCTGTCCCAGGGCCAGGCGGCGCCCGGTGGTCCGACCGCTCGAAATGACCGAACGAATCGCGCGCGCCGTGCGTTCGGCGGTGGCGCCACGCGGCCCCAGCACGATGGCGGTCGAACCGCGTACGTACATCGCGGCGTCCACGTCGTCCTCGGCGACCAGCTTGCGCAGCGCCGGGCGCACGTCCTCTTGGGTCGTCTTGCGCACGGTTGCGTTGCCGTCCTGATCCCCCACGAGCTGCCCCGTACGCTCGACCGTGATCAACGCTCGGTCCACCGAAGGGGCCTTGGCCGCTTTGTCCTCGAGGCTACGGTACTGCGCCTCCAGGGTCGGCTCTCCGGGGGCCAGCTGAAGCAGGTGCTCCACGCACTGCTGGGCTTCCCGCCAGGCTCCGAGCTTCGTCATGAACAGGAAGCGCAGCCTCCACACCCGGGCATCGTTGGGCATGGCCTTGGCGGCTTCGTCCAGCACCTTGATGGCCCTGAGCCCCTCCTCGCGTCCACGATCGGTGAGGAAGCGCTCCACCCTCACCTGGGCCAGCATGAGCAGGGATTCGGTGTCCGGCGACTGCTTCTGCCACTCGGCAACGGACTTCTCGGCCCGGGCCAGGCGTCCGGACTCGAGCAGGATCTCGCACATCTCGCGCCACAGAGCCGGGCGCGGAGCTTCGCTCAGCTCCCGCTTGAGCACGGCCAAGCGCGCCTCCTGGGCGGCCAGCACGGCCCGACTGCGCAGGGCCATGAGCTCGGAGTGGCCAGGAAACAGCTCCAAGGCCTCCTGGCAGGTACGCAAGACGTCCTGGGAGGCCCCCAGCACCGCATACTCCTGGGCCAGGGCCAGGTAGGTACGGGGCGCCGGCCGCTTCGCCACGCGACGGCGCGCGAGGCGGATACGGTTCTTGGCCATCAATCTGCGGAAGAACTTCATAGACCGCTTTCCTCTTCGACGTATTTGGCGATCGCCTCAATATCTCGTTCGACCCGGGCACGCGCGGGCCAGTCGTCGGT
>JAUIEE010000481.1 GCA_030428965.1 bacterium
CGGCTCTCGAGATCGAGGACCCGGTCGTCGCGGCGGGGATCGCGGCTGCGCGCGGGGGGGCTCCGCGGGGCCATGCGCAGACCGTGGCCGACCCCGCCTCCGTCGGGATGTCGGCCGAGGCGCTGGCCCGGATCGACGCCATTCTCGAGGCCGGGATCGCCGGCTCGGCGGCGTCGGGTGCGGCGGTGGCCGTCGGCCGCCACGGCCGGCTCGTGAAGCTCCAGGGCTTCGGCGAGCTGCAGTACGGCACCCGCCGCCCGGTGACCCCGACGTCGATCTTCGACCTGGCGTCGGTCTCGAAGGTCGTGGGGACGACGACCGCGGCCATGATGCTGGTGGGAGACGGAGCGCTCGACCTCGACGCGCCGGTCGTCCGGTACCTGCCGTGGTGGAGTGAAGGCGACGCCCGGAAGAACGAGGTCACGGTCCGACAGCTGCTCACGCACCGGACGGGGCTGATCCCCTTCCGGACGTGGTACCACGAGATGTCGGGCATGGACGCCTACAAGGCGGCGGCCGCCGCGGAGCCTCTGGAGGTCGCGCCGGGTTCGCGGACCGCGTACTCCGACATCGGCATCATGACGTTGGCATGGGTCATCGAAGAGGTCTCGGGGCAGTCCCTCGACGACTTCCTCCAGGACCGCCTGTGGGACCCGCTCGGCATGCTCGAGACGGACGAGACGGAGCGCTCTTCGATCTCTTCCTTGGGGATCTCGAGAGCGTCTTCTCGATAGGGGTCGTCCCGCACCAGGACGTAGGCCTCGGTTTCTTCCAGGACCGGACCTGCGTGCAGCTTGCCGTCGGTCGTGACGAAGATCTCCGTCCCGTAGCCCTCGGCGATCCGTTGGGAGGGAAGGAGGATCTGGGTCAAGAGCTCCCCGGGCTCGTAGCGTCCCACGGCCTCCCGCAGGTCCGGCCCGATGTTGCCGCCAAGCCCGCTCTCGATGCGGTGACACACGAGGCACGAGGCCGCTTCGAACACGGCGCGACCCCGTTCGGGATCGGCCGCTTCCAGACCCTCGAGCTGCCCTTCGAAGTCCTCGAGCTGCCAGCTCTTCGTGAAGGCCCTCGCCTGGGCGCTCAGCGGGGACGCGGCCTCTTCCGGGCTCCCCGGAGCCTCGTTCCGGGGGACGACGTGCAAGACGCCGTTCATGCGAACCCAGTGCCCGGGGAACGTGCACACGTAGGGGTAGTCTCCCGGTTCCAGCGGAGCGGTGAACCTCAGGGTCTGGGATTCGCCCGGCTGCAGGAGCTCGGTGGCGGCGAGCACTTCCGGCAGGTCGGGGACGAAGGAGCGAGACCAGGCCTGGGGGTCGCTGGCCATGGCTTCGGCGGCTCGTCCCACCTTGGCCAGGGCACCCCGGGCGGTGAAGAGCAGGTTGTGGGGCATGATGTCGGTGTTCTCGAACACGATCTCCAGCTCCTGTCCGGCAGCCACCTTGATCTCCGCGCGGTCGTAGAGCATGCGGTCACGCACGGGGCGCAAGACGAGCACGAAGGGGCCCCTGGCGATCTGAGAGCGCAGTTCGCCGGAGAGGGGTTCGGGGACCTGGGGCACGATCTCCTTGGCCAGGGCGAGCCACTCGCGTCCGGAGGGCTGTCCCAGCTTCTCCGTGCTCGAGCCTGCCAGGCGATCCAGGAGTCGGGAGGCGAGACCGGCGAGAGCCTCGGGGGGCCAGGCTTCGAGGGAGAGGGATCGACAGGCCTTCCAGGCCGTGGCCTCCAGTCCAGGGTCGTCCAGCTGTCGCACGAGCAGGTGGGCCACGCGTTCGGGTTCGATGTCGAGGCCGGCCAGCGTGGAAAGGGCGGCTCGGCAGGCTCTCAGGGCCGGCGGGGCCAGCTCGATCTCGACCCGTTCTTCGAGAGCCCGGCCCCCCTGGTGCACGTAGAGGTTGCGCCTCTGTTCGTCGAGGATGCGTAGGGTGAAGTCGTCCAGGCGGCGAGCGTAGTCGCCTTCGGTGCGGTTCCAGAGGACGATGGAATCGATGGGGAGGCTCGCACCGAGATCGAGCTCCCACCAGGGATCCCGACCTCCCTCCGCGGTATGCGTCTGCCCTCCGTCGCCGTAGCTTCCGCTCCGGTTGCCGTCGATGCCCCGTTCGGGAACCCCACCCCACTCGACGCTGGACTGGGTGGCCTGGCCCAGGGGAGCGACGTTGGTCTCGCCGGAGAAGACCTCGACCTCGGCCAGGGTCAGGATGCGGTCGGCCCCCTCGAGCTCGATGCGCACGTAGCGCCCCGAAGTCCTCGGACTCTCGGGGGCCGGCGCAGCTTCGGCCAGTTGCCAGGTGCGGCGGAACAGCTCGGCGCGCGCTTGTTCGTTCCGGGTGAGCAGGCTGGCCTCGAGCAAGTCGAGCAATCGCTCCGGTCCCTCGGCCGCGGCCAGCTCCCAGGCCTCGGCGGCGATCTCCGCGGAGGTCAGGCAAGCGGCGCCCGCGTGGCGGCGCGTGGTGACGCGCTTGCCCACGCCGGCCAGGGCTTCGAGCCGAGCACGGTGGGGCGTGGGGCACCTGTCGCCGAGCACCTCGAACAGTCCTACGACCAGGTGATCCGCATGGGCGCCTTCCGCCGCGTCCGCGCGTTCGATGGCGCCGAGCAACTCCAGGCACGGCTCGGTCCCTCGCAAACGCGCCAGGCCCTCCGCCGCGGCCAGGTAGTTCGGGGCAGGGAGCATCGCCCGTCCGAGGAGTTCTTCCCAAACGAGCGAGCTCGGCGGCAGCTCGAGCAACTCGTCGGTATCGAGTCGGGCCAGGAGATGACCGAGGGCGCCCGGGCCGCCTTCCTCTGCGCCCAGGCTGCCGGAACGCAGCGCGGACTTCCAATCGTTCTCCAACGCGCGCAGGGTCTCCCCGAACGCGTACTCCAGGAAGCGATCGCTCGCGCCTTCTCCGGCTCTCAGGGCCAGGCGGGTAGCCGCGACCCCATGCTCGCTCGAGGCAAAGAAGCTCAGCGCCACGAGCGCTTCGAGACGCACGCGGGGGTGGTCGTCGACGATCGCCTTGCCCAACAGTTCCAGGGCCAGGGCACGGTCCTTCACGTGGCGCAGGGTGCGCACCCCGGCGGCCCTGGCGCGCGGCTCCGTGCACCCGACGACGGCTTGCAAGAGCGCCCGGCCTTCGCCTTCGGGCTGCCCGTGTTGCAGGTAGACCCACAGGGCTTCGAGCCTTTCGTGCGCGTCGCTCGCCCGTGCACCGACCGAGAGAGCGCGTCGGCGTACCGCGTCCGAGGGCCGTGCGCTCAACTCGATGCGGGTGCGGTAGCGAACCCGATCGTTCGGGGAGCGCAGCCGCTCGAAGAGCTGCTCGACCGTGAGCTCGCTCAGGTCCTCGATCGGAGCGCTCGGGCGTCCTTCGGCGCTGACGCGGTAGACGCGACCGTGGGTCTTGTCCCTGCTCGGATCCCGCAAGTGGTGCTGCATGTGCCCGATCAACGGGTTGTGCCAGTCCAGGAAGTAGAGGGCCCCGTCGGGCCCCATCTCCATGTCCACCGGGCGGAAGTTGGGGTCGGAGCTGTGGACGACCGGAGAAACCTCGCGGGCGCCAAAGCCGGAGCCGTCCTCCGTGAAGGCGTACTGGAAGATGCCCTGGAAGCCGATGACGTTCGCGATCAGGTAGTTGCCCTGGTTCTCCGCGGGGAAGTGGGTGCTGGAGAGAATCTCGGTGGCCGCCGC
>JAUIEE010000482.1 GCA_030428965.1 bacterium
TTCGACTTCGTGCAGAAGCCCTTCGAGCCCAGCACCTTGCTCGAGGTTCTCCATCAGGCCCTCGGAGCGAGCTCGAAGTCATGACGGCCGAGGGCTCGTCGTGCTACGACTGCCCTTCCTGCGGTGAAGAGATCGAGATTCCCATCGACACCTCGATGGGGCGCAGCCAGCAGTACGTGGAGGACTGCCCCGTTTGTTGCTCACCCATCGTCCTTCGCATCGAGCTCGACGAG
This sequence comes from bacterium, assembly GCA_030428965.1. Taxonomy (GTDB): domain Bacteria; phylum Planctomycetota; class UBA1135; order UBA1135; genus JAUIEE01. Next base: position 234 of record JAUIEE010000482.1, read on the forward strand.
GGTGGGATTTCGGTACGTGCAGAGAGGGAATAGAACCAGAAGGCAGCCGGTTGGAGCGTCTCCTGGGCCCCGCGGATAGGATGGGGAGCCCATGGTGGTGACCCGCCTCCGGGAACGCCGCCTCTTGTTTCCTGACATGGAGTCCGGCATGAAGCCGATCGTGTTTCGCGCGCGCAGCGCCGCGTGCCTCGGGGTTGCCCTGGCGTGGGCGACCCTGGCGGCTGCCCAGCAGTCCGCCCCCTGGGTGAGCGCCCAGGGGAGGCTGACGGCGAAGGCCAGCTCCTTGAGCCACGAGTCGCCGCTGGGCGGGCTCGAGCTACGGGTCGAGCCTGTCGAGGGTGGCTTCCACCGCCTTCTGTCCCAGGTCGAGATCCGTACGACGAACGGGACCGTGCAACGACTCTCGGGCGTGCCGGGGGATGCCTTCTTCGCAACGGACGTCGGCCGGTTCCTCTCGATCGAGACGTGCGAGTCCAGTGCGGTGGGGTCACGCCTGCGCGTCTGGGACCTGAACGGGGTCCTCCGACAGGAACGCCGGGTGAGCGGCCTCAGCGACCCTGCGGTGTCTCCGGACGGACGCACCTTCGCATGGCGAACGCCCGAGCAGATGCACCTGCTCGACGTTGCTTCTTTGCAGGAGGTGCGCCTTCCGCAGCTCGATCGTTACGTCCTGGGGCCGGGAGGGCGGACGGCAGGTTTGCGCCTGGGGAGTGGTCGACTCTTGCTGGCGGGGCGGGGCGGGCGTGGCCTTTGGCGGTCGGTTCCCACCGGACTTCGGGGCCTGACCCTCGACCTCGCACGGGATCGGCTCCTGCTTTGGGATGCTCAGAACCTTCATGCCGTGGCCCTGCCCGCTGGCTCCGTGGTGCCCCTGCGGCGGTTTCCCGAGGGCGAGGAGCTGATGGACGTTCGCGTCGTGGGAGATCGGATCGAGGTGGGGCTGCGCGTGCTCGCCGAGGAGCTCTACCAGGGACGAAGCCTGACCCTGAGCCCCGAAGGGGCGACCATCGCCATGACTCGAGGCGCGGCCCTCTCCCGTCCCCTGGTGGAACGCGGGCCGCTGCCCGTGAACCGTGTGGCCTGGCCCCTGGAACCTCAGGTCCAGCACCCGGTAGGCAACACCTACGCGGAGTTCCAGGACTATGGCGGCGCCCCGTACATGCACCCCGGCGTGGACGTCATGGGAGCCCCTGGCGACCCGGTCTACGCCGTTCGAAGCGGCGTGGTCAAGGCCATCCTGACGACCAGCGGCGTCTACCACTGGCGGGTCGCCATCGGGGACAGTGCCAGCGCCCAGCCGATCGAAGGCTACCTCTACGCCCACCTGGACCAGCCCACGATCGCCGTCAGCGTGGGCGACACGGTGCAGGCAGGTCAGTACCTCGGTGACCTGGTCGGGTGGCCCGTGGCCAACTTCACCCACACGCACTTCAACCGGATCCAGGATCAGGGCACGGTCTGGTCGGGGGGCTGGCTGTGCACCGAGAACTCGCACGCGCGCTTCTTTCCCCAGACCGAGAGCGAGGCACCGGTGTTCGAGAACGCCCTGGGCGCCGATCTGTTCGCCTTCGCCGCCAACGGCACCTCCGCCTACCTCGATCCGAGTGCCCTGGCGGGGGCGGTGGACATCATCGCCCATGTGGGCGATCGGGTCGCCTCGAGCTGGGTCTGCTCCGTCCAGAGCTTGCGCTACTCGATCTGGCCCGTCGGCAGTCCCCAGACGCCCGTCGTCTCCGATCGCCTGAGCGTGAGCTTCGACATGGACCTCGACACCTACCTCGGAGGGCCGATCGATCCCATGCTGGTCGGGCTCCTGTACCGGGAAGACGCCACGCTCGACACCGAGGGGGACTACGACGACCGCGAGTTCTTCCACATCCTGACGAACTCGAACGGAGACGACGTTTACGAAGCTTCGGACGCGGCCGAGGCCTGGGACACGACGACCGTCGGGAACGGGGATTACGTGATCGAGGTCACCGCTCGCGACACGGCCGGCAACGCCACCACCGCCTCGATGACGGTTACGGTCGACAACCCGTAGAACCGGGGCGGCTGAATCGAGATCGGCTTCAACCGCCCCACTCCTTTCGACCCTAGGATGCGGGCGACGGGTAGGCGTAGTGCGCGCCGATCCCCAGGGGGATGCCGAGCTTCCAGTACGCCAGGAGGAAGAGCGTCCAGGTGACGAGGAAGACCAGCGAGTAGGGAATCATCAGGGAGGTGATGGTCCCGATCCCGGTGCCTTTCACGTAGCGCTGGGCGAAGACGACGACCAGCGGAAAGTAGGGCATCATCGGCGTGATGATGTTCGTGGTCGAGTCGCCTACGCGATAGGCCGCCTGGGTCAGGTCGGGGGACAGGCCCAGGTTCATGAGCATGGGCACGAAGATGGGGGCCAGGAGAGCCCACTTGGCGGAGGCGGATCCGACCAGCAGGTTGACCATCGCCGAGAGGAAGATGATCCCCACGATCGTGACCGTGTTCGGGGCTCCCATCTCACGCAGGAAGTTGGCTCCCTTGAGGGCGATCAGGGCACCCATGTTCGACTTGTTGAAGGCGTCGATGAACAGGGCCGCGCAGAAGGCCATCACCATGTAGTAGGCCATGGTGCCCATGGCGGTGCTCATGCCCTTGATGATGTCGCGGTGGCTCTTGAAGGTGCCCGCGACGTAGCCGAACACGATGCCAGGGATCAAGAAGAGCAGGAAGATCAGCGGCACGATGGACTGCATGAGGGCGGCCGGCGGTCGGTAGCTGGTCAGCGAACCGTTGCTGGCGCGCAGGGCCGAGTCGGAGGGATAGGCCCACAGGAACAGCCCCACGACCCCCAGGAGCATGGCGAAGAGGCCCGCCCACATGCCCTTGGACTCGGCGCTGCTCATCGGCTCCATCTTCGGCATGTCCTCGGGATCGCCGTCGATCTCGGTGCGCGCCAGTCGGGGTTCGATGACCTTGTCCGTCAGGAACCAGCCGATGGCGATGATCAAGAGGCACGAGAAGCTCGTGAAGTACCAGTTGCAGAGCGGGTTCACTCCGCGCTCGGGGTCGATGATGTCCACGCCGGTCTGGGTGAGTCCCGAGAGCAGAGGGTCGATGCCGGAGGGAACGAAGTTGGCGCTGAAGCCGCCCGAGACCCCCGCGAAGGCGGCTCCGATTCCGGCCAGGGGATGGCGCCCGGCTGCGTAGAAGATGACGGCCCCCAGGGGAATGACGAGCACGTAGCCGGCGTCGGCGGCCGTGTGGCTGACCACGGCCACCAGGATCAGCATGGGGGTCAGGAGCATCTTGGGGGTGAAGCTCAGCATCCCTTTCAGGCAGGCGTTGATGAAGCCCGAGTGCTCCGCGACGCCGACGCCCAAGAGCGCCACCAGGACCACTCCCAGGGGATGGAAGCCCGTGA
>JAUIEE010000483.1 GCA_030428965.1 bacterium
CAGAACCGATCGAGCTCGGCCTTGGACTCGCTCTCGGTGGGTTCGATCATCAACGTACCGGCCACGGGGAACGACATGGTGGGGGCATGGAAGCCGTAGTCCATCAGGCGCTTGGCGATGTCTTCGCCGCTGACCCCCGCAGTGCGCTCCAGCGGGCGGATGTCGAGGATGAACTCGTGGGCCGCCATGCCGCGGGCACCCCGGTAGAGAACCGGGTAGTGGGGGGCCAGCCGTCGGGCCATGTAGTTGGCGTTGAGGATGGCGATCTCCGTGGCACGGCGCAGGCCGCTCGAGCCCATCATGGCGATGTAGGCCCAGGAGATGGTGAGGATGCTGGAGCTTCCCCAGGGAGCCGCCGAAACCGGCCCGATGGCCTGATCGCCGCCGCAGGGCACGACCGGGTGTCCGGGAAGGAAGGGCGCCAGGTGCGTGGCGACGGCGATGGGACCCATGCCGGGTCCGCCACCGCCGTGGGGGATGCAGAAGGTCTTGTGGAGGTTCAGATGGCAGACGTCGGCGCCGAAGTCCGCGGGGCGGCAGAGCCCGACCTGGGCATTCATGTTGGCCCCGTCCATGTAGACCTGGCCGCCGTGCTGGTGAATGACCTCGCAGACTTCGCGGATGGCTTCCTCGAAGACCCCGTGGGTCGAGGGGTAGGTCACCATGAGCGCGGCCAGGCGATCGGCGTGCTGCGCGGCCTTGGCGCGCAGGTCCTGCAGGTCGATGTTGCCGTGTTCGTCGCAGGCGCAAACCACGACCTGGAGTCCGGCCATGACCGCGCTGGCGGGGTTGGTTCCGTGGGCGCTGACCGGAATCAGGCACACGTCCCGCTGGGCTTGTCCCCGGGAACGGTGGTAGGCACGGATCGTCAGGAGACCCGTGTACTCCCCCTGGGCCCCGGCGTTGGGCTGCAGGGAGACGGCATGGAAGCCGGTGACCTCCGCCAGGGCAGCTTCCAGGCGCTCGAAGAGCTCGCGATAGCCTTCGGCCTGATCGAGCGGGGCGAAGGGGTGCAGATCGGCGAATTCGGGCCAGGTCACCGGGACCATCTCCGAGGTCGCGTTCAGCTTCATCGTGCACGAGCCCAAGGGGATCATGGAGCTCGTCAGGGAAAGGTCCCGGGACTCGAGGCGCTTGATGTAGCGCAGCATGTCGTGCTCCGAGCGGTGGGCGTGGAACACGGGATGTTCGAGGAAGGCGCTCGTCCGGAGCAGGGGAGCGGTGAGGACCTCTTCGGCCTGGGGCCACAGCTCTTCCAGGGAGAGCTCGACGCCGCCGGCCGCACCGCCGAAGACCGCGAGGAGGTGAACCAGGTCCGTCTCGGAAGCGGTCTCGTCGAGCGCGATCCCAACCCGGTGAGGTCCGATGTGGCGCAGGTTGATGTGGCGCGCTCGGGCCGCGAGGAGGATGTCCGTCGCGGCGTTCTCGCCGAGGTCGACGGAGAGAGTGTCGAAGTACGGGTCGCTGCCCAGCTCGAAGCCGAGCTTGCGCAGGCCCGTGGCCAGGGTGCGGGTCATGCGGTGCACGCGGTCGGCGATCTCGATCAGGCCCTCGGGGCCGTGGTAGACGGCGTACATGCCGGCCATGACCGCCAAGAGGACCTGGGCCGTGCAGATGTTGCTGGTCGCCTTCTCCCGCCGGATGTGCTGTTCGCGGGTCTGCATGGCCATGCGCAGGGCAGGGCCGCCGTCCATGTCCCGGGACAGTCCGATGATCCGCCCGGGGACCTGGCGCTTGAAGGATTCCTGGCAAGCCAGGAAGGCTGCATGGGGTCCGCCGTAACCGAGGGAGACGCCGAAGCGCTGGGAGGAGCCGACGGCGATGTCCGCGCCGAATTCACCGGGCGGGCGCAGCCGCGTGAGGGACAGGAGATCCGCGGCGACGACCAGCAGGCCGCCCGCGGCGTGCACCTTCTCGGCGAACTCGGTGTAGTCGAAGACCTGGCCTTCGCTGGCCGGGTACTGGACGAGGTAGCCGCAGAACTTCTTGGCTCCGAGTTCGAGGGTGCGGTGATCGCCGATGACGAGCTCGATGCCGAGGGGTTCCGCCCGGGTGCGACAGACCTCGATGGTCTGGGGGTGACAGTGTTCGCTCACGAAGAAGGCGTCGATCTTCCCGCGTAGAGCTCGGTGGCACAGACTCAGGGCCTCCGCGGCCGCCGTGGCTTCGTCCAGGAGGGAGGAGTTGGCCAGGGGCAGCGCGCACAGGTCGCTGATCATGGTCTGGTAGTTGAGGAGCGCCTCGAGTCGTCCCTGGGCGATCTCGGCTTGATAGGGCGTGTACTGGGTGTACCAGCCGGGGTTCTCCAGCACGTTCCTCAGGATGACGCCCGGGACGTGGGTCCCGTGGTAGCCCATGCCGATGAAGGAGCGCAGGATGCGGTTCTTGCGCGCCGTTTCGCGCAGCTCGGCCAGGAACTCGTGCTCGCTCTTCTCTTCGCCGAGTTGCAGCGGCGCTTCGGTGCGGATGGCCTCGGGTACCGTGCGCTCGACCAGCTCTTCGAGGGAGTCGAGCCCGAGCTCGGTCAACATGGCCTGGACATCGGAGTCCGAGGGGCCGAGGTGGCGGTGGACGAAACCGTCGGTGGCGGCGAAGGGTTTGGAGGGTTGCAAGGAGCTCAACTCGCGGTCTCGGGTCGACGAAGGGGGGTCGTTCCGTTGGTCTGGGATCGGTCCGGATTCTAGCCCTGGTCTCCCGGGAAGCCAGCTTCCCGGCACCCAGGCGGGGGCCACTGGAGGCGCAGGGCCTTGGCATCGCATAAGATCCCGAGCATGCAGACTCCCCAGGCACATCGGAAAAGTCTCGGGGGCACGCTGGCCAGCGTGCTCCTGGTTGGATCCTGCGCTTTGTCGAGGGCCGAGCCCCAGGGGGAGGTCCCGCTCGCCGCGCCTGCCCCCGAGGCCGTCGGACTCGCGGGAGCCGGCGATCCCTACTACCCGGAGCTCGGAAACGGCGGCTACGACGTTCAGCACTACGACCTGGCGTTCGAGGTGGACCTGGAGCAGGACCAGATCGAGGCGCAGGCGACCCTCGACGTGGTCGCCCTCCAGGATCTGAGCGTCTTCAACCTGGACCTCGAGCACCTCGAGGTCTCGGCGGTCCGGGTCCGGGGAGAGTCGGCCCTCTTCGAGCACGAGGGCCGCGAGCTCGAGATCCGGCCCACCAAGCCCCTCTCCGAGGGGGAGCGCTTCACGGTCGAGGTCACCTACGGCGGACGTCCCGACATCGCCGTCGACCCGGGGGTGCCCTTCGTTCCCGGGGTCGGCTGGTGGCGCACGGATTCGGGCGTGTACGTGGTGAGCCAGTGCATCGGGGCGGCCACCTGGTTCCCCTGCAACGACCATCCCAAGGACAAGGCCACGTACTCGATCCGTGCCACCGTGGACAAACCCTTCGTGGCCGCGGCCAACGGCATCCTGGTGGAGGAGATCGACCGCGGCGACAAGCGCACCTACGTCTTTCACGCCAAGGATCCGATGGCCACCTACCTGGCGACCTTGAACATCGCGCCTTTCGAGGTCGTGGTCGAGCAGTTCGACCGGCGCGCCAACGAGTGGGAGAACAGCCGCAAGACGGCCGCCGACCCCAGCCAGCTGTTCAACCCCGCGCCGCTCAGCAAGCGGCTCCTGCTCGC
>JAUIEE010000484.1 GCA_030428965.1 bacterium
CTCGGTCTGGACCCGGCCAAGGTCAGCCTCTTCCGCCAGAGCGACGTGCCGGAGGTCTGCGAGCTGACCTGGCTGCTCGCCTGCGTCACCGGAATGGGCCTCCTGGAGCGGGCTCACTCCTACAAGGACAAGGTCGCCAAGGGGATCAAGCCCACGGTGGGACTGTTCACCTACCCCATCCTCATGGCCTCCGACATCCTGGCCTACGACTCGACCCACGTGCCCGTGGGCAAGGACCAGGTGCAGCACGTCGAGATGGCCCAGGACATGGCGGGCCACTTCAACGAGGCCTTCGGCCAGGTCTTCGTGCGTCCCGAGGCCAAGATCCCCAAACGGGCGCTGTTTGCGAAGGTTCCCGGCGTCGACGGGGAGAAGATGAGCAAGAGCTACGGGAACACGATCTGGATCTTCGAGCAGGGCAAGAAGCTCAAGAAGGCGGTGGGCAGGATCGTGACCGACAGCCGCGAGCCCTCCGAGCCCAAGGACCCCGAGGGCGTGCTCCTGATGCGCTTCCTGCGCCTGTTCCTCGCAGCGGACGAGCTCGCCTCCTGGGAAGCCCGCCTGCGTGCGGGGGGAGACGATGCCCCCGGCTACGGGCACCTCAAGGTGCGCCTGATCGAGGCCATCGACGAACGTTTCGGTCCGGCTCGCGAGCGACGTGAGCACTACCTGGCCCACCCCGGCGAGGTCGAGGACATCCTGCGCGCGGGAGCGGACGTCGCCCGTGCGCGGGCCAAGAGTACCCTGGAGCGGGCCCGCGAGGCCTGTGGCCTGACAGCCCCGAGGAGACCATGAAGCGACCTGCCCGTTCCCTAGCGGCCCTGTGCCTCTCGCTTTCCGCCGCCTGCGCCGGGACTCCGGCCGAGGACTCGACGGCCAACCATCCCCGGGAAGCGACGGCGCCGGTGCCCGGTCCCTGGACCCGGGCGTTCCTGGAGCCGGCCATTCTGGTCGCCGATCGTTGCTTCATCGAAGGGCCCGAGGATCTCCTGGAGCACGTGGCCGTGCGCCAGGATCCCGGCATGGTGGAGTACTCGACCGAGACCACGAACCGGGGGCTCATGCAGACCGCGCGCGTCAAGCCCGGGCGATCGGGGATCGAGATCCACGCCCACCTCGACGGGCTGCAGATCGTGGCCCTGCGGGAGATCGTGGTGCTCCAGCGGCCCGGGGAGACCCCGGTCCGGGTCATCGCCGAGGGCAAGGCCTACTGGTCCACCTCCGATGGGGAGAACGAGCGGCGCGGCGAGCGCCTGGAGCTGGGCGGAGCTCGGGGGCGGTGAGACGCCTCGGGGGCGTTTGGCCGTGGGCCTTCGCCCTGCTCGTGGCCTGCCGCAGCGCGCCGGCCTACGTCGCCAAGCCCGGACCCTACGACCGCCTTTCGGTCGAGGCCCTGGAGAAGGCCCGCACCGCGCGATTCGCCTGGGAAGACGGGGACCTGAAGCGCGCCCACAGGCTGGTCCGTGAGGCCCTCGTCACGGACGCCGCGAACGTTCCCCTGGCCATCTTCCTGCAGGAGATCGAGCTGGCGCTGCTCCAGGAGGGAGAGGAGGTCGAGGGCCGCCCCGTCCCGACCGAGCGGCTCGACGCGGAGCAGGCTCGCGCGCTCCTGGAGGGCTTCTACCTGGCCCAGGCGCGCGTCTCCCAGCACCCGGTTCCGTGGCTCCTGGCGGCCCGCCTGGCGCCGGACGAGGAATCCCGGGGCGCACGCCTGGAGGTGGCCCTGCAGCTGGAGCCGGACTTCGTCTGGGGGCACTACGCCCAGGCCTGGTCGGCCTATCGCCGGCGGGAGTTTCCCGAGGCTCGGGAAGCGGTGGCGCGTGCGCTCGAAACCGACCCCGGACACCCGGCGTCCCGTCGCCTGGAGGCCAACCTGCTTGCCAACGCGGGGGAGGGCAGTCGTGCCGTCCGCATCCTCTCCCTTTGGCTGGGGCAGGCGGCCGAGGATCCCTTCGTCTCCTCCCGGGCCCTCCGGGAGGCGCGCATCGATCTGGCGGCCCTCTACGTCTCGGCGGGCAGGGCCGAGGAAGCCCTCGAGCTCCTGGCGGCGGTCGAGTTTCCCGAGCGTGAGGTCCGTGCCCGGGCCGAGCTCGTGCGGGCCGCGGCCTACGAAGAGCGAGGGGACCTCGACCTGGCGCTGTCCTCCGCCCGATTGGCGGCGAGCTTCGCTCCCGACGACCTGTTGCCCCTGGTGCACGAGGCGCTGCTCGCGGCCCAGGGGGACGAGCTCTTTCCCGACGAGCTCGCGGCCTGGGAGCGCGTGCTGGAGACCGCCAGGACCCAGGCCGAGCTCAGCGAGGAGGCCTCCATGCACGACGCGGAAGCCGCGGTCGACTTCCAGAACCTGCTCATCCAGCTGCAGGCCCAGACCTACCTGGCCCGCCTGCGCGAGGAGCGCGCGCCTTGAAGGCCCTCGTGCAGCGGGTCTCCCGGGCCCAGGTCACGGTGGGGGGTGAGCTCCGGGGCCGTATCGGTTTCGGCATGCTCATCCTGCTGGGGGTTCTGCGGGAGGACGACGAGGCCAGCGCGCGCAGGCTGGCCCAGCGCGTGAGCGAGTACCGCTTCTTCGGGGACGAAGAGGGCCGCATGAACCGCTCGGCCCTCGACGTGGGGGCCCAGGTGCTCGTGATCAGTCAGGTCACCCTGGCCTTCGATCCGGTCCGGGGTCGGCGTCCTTCCTACGATCAGGCGGCCGCCCCCGGGCGGGCCCTGGAGCTCTACCGAGCCTTCCTGCGCTCTCTCCGCGAGCTCGGGTTCGAGCCCGCCGAAGGGGAGTTCGGGGCCGAGATGCAGGTCGAGCTGGTCAACGAGGGGCCCGTCACGATCCTGCTCGAAGCGACTTCCTAGGCGGCCTCAACCGTCACAAGTTCTTGCTTGACAGAGAGATATTGCGATTCGATACTGACGGCGTCCCCGGGTGAAGAGCCTCGCGCGGTTCGCACCGAAGGCCCTCGTCACCCCTCTCGACCTCGTGGACATGAGTGGTCCTCGCATCCACACGACGACGAAGAAGGAGCTGGTCAACCGGATCGCCGACCGGACCGTCCACACCAAGGTCGTGGTCAAGGAGATCCTCCAGACCTTCCTCGACGAGATCATCTACGAGCTCCGCGACCACAGCGCCGGGCTCAACTGCGGCCGCTGGGACTACATCTTCAGCTTCATCAAGAAGTTTCGCCGGGATCCAGGCTTCGTGCTCCCCGACCGCTCCCAGGTCGGCATGACCGCCCACTTCCTCAACGCCTACTGCGAGCTCCTGATCGACACGTGCCACAAGCGCGGCGTGCACGCCATGGGCGGCATGGCCGCCCAGATCCCCATCAAGTCCGACCCCGAGGCCAACGCCAGGGCCCTCGGCAAGGTCCGGGCCGACAAGCTCCGCGAGGTCAACCTCGGCCACGACGGCACCTGGGTCGCCCACCCCGGCCTCGTGGCCGTCGCCAGGGAGGCCTTCGCGACGAAGATGGAGGGGCCGAACCAGATCGACGCCCCGAGGCCCACCGTCGACATCACCGCCGATGACCTGCTGAAGGTCCCCACCGGGACGATCAGCGAGGCCGGCGTGCGGCACAACATCAACGTCGGGGTGCTCTACCTCGAGGCCTGGCTCGGCGGTATGGGCTGCGTGCCC
>JAUIEE010000485.1 GCA_030428965.1 bacterium
GACGACGGCGCGCTGGTGCTGGAGACGCCGCTCGGCGAGCAGCGCTTCAAGCTGCCGCCCGGCGACGCCATCCTCTACCCGACGCATTTCGTCCACCGGGTGGAGAAGATCACCCGCGGCGAGCGCCTCGCCGTCATCACCTGGATCGAGAGCATCGTGCGCGACCCGCAGCAGCGCGAGATCATCGCCGACCTCGAGCGCCTGCACCGGCGCGGCGAGATCCACGGCGAAGAAGACGTTCGCAGCACCCTGCGCAGCTCCCTGCTCGACAAGCTGCAGAAGGAATCGGGGGAGATCGAGCTCACGAACAGCCCCACGGTCATCCTCGTGGTCGGCGTGAACGGCTCGGGCAAGACGACGACCATCGCCAAGCTCGCCCACCGCTTTCATTCCCAGGGTCGGCGCGTGCTCGTGGGAGCGTGCGACACCTACCGGGCCGCGGCGGCGGATCAGCTCGAAATCTGGGCCGACAAGAGCGAGGTGGAGATCGTGCGCAAGGAAGAGGGCGCCGACCCGGCTTCGGTGGCCTTCGAGGCCGTCGAGACCGCCGACGTGCTCGGCTACGAGGTCTGCATCCTCGACACCGCGGGACGCCTGCACACCCAGAAGAACCTGATGGACGAGCTGGCGAAGATCCACCGCGTGATCGGGAAGCGCCTGCCGGGTGCACCCCACGAGGTGTGGCTCGTGCTGGATGGGACCAACGGACAGAACGCGGTCCAGCAGGCGCGCCTGTTCACCGAGGTCGTCGACGTGACCGGGATCATCGTCAGCAAGCTCGACGGAACCGCCCGCGGAGGCGCGGTGTTCGGCATCACCCACGAGCTGGGCCTACCCCTGCGCTACATCGGCACGGGCGAGGCCAAGGAGCTCCTGGAGGTGTTCGACCCGGAAGCTTTCGTCGACGCGATCGTCGCACCGTAGCGCGGACGGCCAGGCCCGTCCGCGCCCGACCATGGACGAAGAACGAGCCCCGCAACCCCGGGAAGAAGGCCCGAGCTGGTTCTGGCTGGCGGCCTTGCTGCCGGCCCTGCTCTGGGTCTGGCCGGCCCTGGCCAACGACCCCTTCCCGCGCCTCACCGGAACCGGACTGGTCGCGCTCGGTCTCGCCCCCGCGGCCCTTGGGGCCCTGGTGTGGCCCGCGACCCGCGCCCTCGGCTGGAGCGGCTTCTTGCTCTTCGCGGCGCTGGCCTTCGGCTGGTTGGCGGGCGCCCTGGGTGAGCCCACGGACACCTTCGAGCTGCGTCGCGCCGGGATCGCCTACGGCACGGCCCTGGCCGCCTTCGCGGTGGGAGCGCGGCTGAGCTCCACGGGGCTCTCGCGCCTCGGTCGGGCCTGGACCGTCCTGGCCGCCGTGGGCCTCGTGCACGCGATGGCCTCCGCCTGGGAGGATCCCTCCGCCTGGACAGGTCGACTGGGGAACACGGGGCTTCTCTCCCAGGCCACCCTTCCGGGCGCCCTGTTCGGACTCTGCTTCCTGCTCTGGGGCCGCGGTGCCTGGCGTGGACTGGGCGCCCTGGTCTGGCTGGCCTACCTCCTGCACGCGCTCCGGGTTCCCGTGCTCGCCGGAGTCCTGGCCTCGTCCGGAGCGACGATCCTGATCGCCTTGCGCCCCTCCCTCTCCACCGGAATGCGCGGGCTGGCCCTGGTCCTGGCCCTCGTGAGTCCGTTCCTGCTCCGGGGCTCCGACGCCGGCATGCGCGAGCGGACGACCCAGGAAACGGACACGGCAGCCGTTCCCCGTTCCCTCGAAGCCGACCTGGGGGGAGTCGAGGTGCGCCGGAGGATCTGGGGCAGCCTGCTCGTCTGTCTGGCGGATCGTCCGTGGACAGGTCTGGGCCCCGGTCAGTTCGCCACCAACTACCCTCCCTACCGCGATCCCGCGGAGGTCGCCCTCTCCCGCGGCGGTCCCTGTTCCAGCGCGGACACGGAGGTCGAGCACGCCCACAACGATGCCCTGCACGGCCTGGCCGAGCTCGGGCTGCCGGCCGGGACGGCCTGGGTCGGGTTCCTCCTGTGCGTGCTCGTGATCGGCCTGCGCAGCCTGCGTACGGGCAACCCCACCGAGGCCGCCGCCGCCGTCGCCCTGCTCGGGCTGTGGATCAACGGGCTCTTCCACGCTCCCTGGATGACCAACCCGGCGACCTACCTGGGCTTCGTCCTCGCCGGGCACCTCGTGACCCGACGCCACGAGCCCCGGCCCCGCCTCGGCCGATTCTCCCTCGCTCGCCCTCTGGCCCTGGCCGGGCTGATCGCCGCCTGGTTCTCCGTGCCCTTGGTGCTGCACGGGGCCGCGCTCGGCGACTACATCGCCAGCGCCATGCGCATCGAGGCCCTCGCCCAGGAACCGACGAACACGACGGCGAGCGAGCTCCAAGCCGAGCTGGCCCGGGCACGACGAGCGGTCGACCGCGCTCTCCAGGTCCAGGGGGACTCGGTTCCGGCCCGCATCCTGAGGGCACGCCTGACCGAGGAGGTCGAGGACTGGCGCTCGCTGCTGGCACTGCGACCGAACAGCCTGGACGTCCACGACCAGATCGGCTTCCTGGAAGCTCGCCGCGGTCGGCTCGAGGACGCGCACCGTGCCTGGCTGAGGGCCCTCGAGCTCTCCCCGGGCCAAGCGCGCCTGCTGCGGAGCCTGGCGCGCATCGAGTACGAGATCGACCTGCGCTCCGAGGCCGACGCACGCCTGGACGAACTCGAGCGGAACGGCTGCCTGGACCCCGAGTGGCTCGCCAGCCTGACCTCCGACCTGCTCTTGCGCGGCAAGACCATCGCCGGGCTGATGCTCCTCGGGCGCAGCGACCCAACCCTGCGCAACGCCGACCCGAACCAGTTCTACGTCCTGGCACAGGAACTCGAGCAGGCCGGCGCCGAACGCCGGGCGGCCGGCCTCAGGTCCCTGGCCCAGCGCCTGTGGGCCCGGGAGCATGCGGCCCGGGGAGACTACGCGACCGCCGTCCGCAGCTACCGTCAGGCCCTGGCCCCCACCCGGGTGCTGGTGCCCGAGGGCGCCCTTTCCCTGCGTCTGGAGCTGGCCGCCGCGGAGCTCGCCGCGAACAGGGCGCAGGAAACCCTGGAACGGTTGAAGGGCCTGGAGTTCGATCCCAACGCCTGGTCCGAGCTCCCCGAGTGGAGTCGCCGGATCCTCGCGGCCCGCGGTGCCTACGGCGAGGATCTCTGAAGCCAGCCGATCCCCAGGAGCAACATCAGGATCAAGACAGCTCCCCCCGAGACCCACGCCCCGGCGCGCACGGTCCAGGGCTCGTAGCGAAAGAGCACCTCGTGGGACCCGGCCTCGAGGGCCACGCCCCGGAAGATCATGTTCGTGCGTTCGAGCTCCCGGGGCTCTCCGTCCACGAATACCTTCCAGCCGGGGAAGTCCTGTTCGGTGAGCACCAGGAGTCCCTCGCCGTCCAGCTCGACGGACGTGCGCACCGTGTTGTTCGTCCAGACGGGGGTCTGCACCTCGGCGCGGGTGAAGGGCTGCCTCGGCCGCCAGTCCCCCTCGATCGCGGCCACGCCCAGCGGATCGTAGAGAGCCGGGTCCTCGCGCAGGAGATCACCCAGCTCGTCGAGGGTGCACACCTCGGGCACGCAGAAGGCGCGCGGAAGAGGGTCGCG
>JAUIEE010000021.1 GCA_030428965.1 bacterium
CAGGCCGATTCCTCCCTGTCTTCGGGCTTGATGGAGCTCGACGGGTACATGGACGAGCTCCTGGGGTCGATGGTCGAGGTCGATCTTCATGGGGGAGGCCTCCTGGATACGGGGTTGGTGGAGCTGGAGTCTCTCGAACAGGACTTCCCGTCCGCGGAGACGGCCACGGGCGACGTTGCGGAGGACCTGGCCGGAACGGAGCCGGATGCACCCAGAGGTTTGCTGGGGTCCAACGGCAACGTCACCATCGGCGGGGCCGGGGAGGAGGTTTCCATTCAGGGAGACGTGGTTCCCGGCGCGGACGGAACCGTGTTCATCGCAGAGGGAGGCTCGGTCTCAGGGGCCGTGGACCCTCGCCGCGAGAACGTGGACCTGCCCGCGGTCGAGATTCCCGCGCTGGAGATGGAACCCGGAGTCATCCACAGCGGAGCCTTTCCCCTCATTCTCTCTCCGGGAGAGATCGGAATCGCTTCGATCGACGTCGCCTCGGATGCCGAGGTCATCCTTCGCGGCCCGGCCACCGTCGTTCTCGGCTCGCTGAACCTGAGCTCCGGCGCCTCCCTGAGCCTCGACACGACGGACGGCAACGTGGAGCTGTTCATCACCGATTCCTTGAACCTCTCTCCGGGCGCGGTCGTAAACACCTCGGGTGACCGGCCCGATGAGATCAGTCTGCAGATCTCCGCCCGCGATGCCGTCGGTGGGGAGGCACCGGTGCAGCTCAAGGCCACGTCCCAGTTCTACGGCACGATCTACGCGCCCCAGGCCGAGGTCGTCGTCGGATCGGACTTCGAGGTCTGGGGCGGTGTCGTCGCCCGTGTCCTGGACCTCGAGCCCGGGGCCAAGCTTCACTACGACGCAGGCTCGGCGTCGGCCATGCCTTGCCTTGTCTCCTGGAACATCATCGAGATCCCCGCAGCCATCAGCCATCAGCTGGTCAGCTCCATGGGATCTTTCGATCAGAGTGCCTTGCCGGCTCTGCACGAGAGCCATGACCTCGGGGGAATCGACCTCCACATCACCTACGTCGACGTCCACGGTGCAGAGCAGTCTTATTCCGGGCCCGAAGAGAACTTCTCGTGGAGCGCTGTTGCCGCGGTCGTCAGGCAAGAGCGTACGGGGAGGGAAGACTGGGAGAGCGGCTGGTGGAGCAACTGGGATAGCTCCGCGATCGTCCAGGCCCTCACGGATCTCTTCAGCAGCTGGGGCAGCAACTGGGGCACGGGCTGGGGGGAGGATTGAGGTGATCGGGCTCGATGGGAAGACTGTCAGAAAGTGACCTACCGAAGCGGCTCTCCGCTCTTCGCCCCCGGCGTCGGGGCCTCCTGCTCGACAAGCTGAAGCTCATCACGGCCGGTCTGCTCGCCTTCTCCGCCCTGCTCTCCGTCGTCGATTTCCTCGGGAAGAACGGGGCCTTCGAAACCGCTCCCGCGGCCATCGGCCTCCTGCTCGGCGGCTTCTTGATCTGGAGGTGCGCGGAGGAGTGGCGCAAGTTCAATCCGGACCGGCCGGTCGAGGCGGACCTGACGCCCAGGGCCAGGAACGTCCGCAGGATGGAGCAAGCCGGGGAGCTGGAGGTCGAGGAACTGACGATTCGCCGGGCCTTTGCGGTGGAGGAGCTCGGGGACGAAGGTGCGCACTACTTCCTGGAACTGGAGGACGGTCGAGCCTTGTACCTGGGGGGCCAGTACCTCTGGGACTACGAGGAAGAGGATGGTTCGCTGCGCTTTCCCTGCGGCAGGTTCGAACTGCGACGCCATCGGCGAAAGGCCTACACCGTGGATCTCGTCTGTCATGGTCCGCCGCTGCCTCTGGACTTCACGGCCCCTTCGACCGCCTGGGACCGGGCGTTCCGGGAAGATCCTCCGGAGGACGGCCAGTTCTTCCCCGAGGGATCCTACGCGGAGCTCCGAGCACGTTTCCTGCGCAGACAGGCCGGGTGACGCTACAGCCGGAGACGGTTCAGCTCCCCGAAGATCAGACGGATCTTGCGGCGCTCGAGCTCCGTTCCCTGCGAATCGTAGAAGACGAGCTCGCGCGCTTTCCCGTTGACCGACAGGACCTCGGTCTTGCCCTCCTCGAAGCGGTAGCGATGGGTCGACATCTGCCCACCGGCGGAGAAGACCTGGATCAAGGTCTCCTGGCCCTCGGAATCCAGCAGGGACAGTTGTCCCCTTTCGCTCCAGGCCGGGTCGATCTCGACCTGGAGGTGGTAGCGCAGGTCGCAGACGAAGTCGATGCGGTCCCAGCTCTCCCGATCCCGGGGCTTGCCGTCCGCCTCCCGTTCGAGGTTCAGGATCTGGGGCAGGATGTCCGGGTGCCGCGGGCGCAGCGAGACGCCATCGCGGGGCAGCCTGGGGATCCGGTAGTGCCCATTCTCATCGGTCGTGACGCTGGAGCCCTGTTCGCTCCAGCCGAGGTGCCCCATTTCATCGTGGGGAGTCTGGTACGTGACGACCCAGCTCTCGATCGTGACGTCGGCCATCGGGTTCCCCTCGGGATCGACCACGCGACCTTCGATGGGGCCGTAGAGCTCCTCGAGCTCGAGAGCCACGTCGGCGTCCCGTCGGCCCGCCCGGAAAGGACCTGCCTCCACGAGCAGCAGGCTCTCGGGATGGTGAATCCGTAGGGCGTAGTCCCGATCCAGAAGACCTTCCAGGGTGAAGCGACCCTCGGCATCGGTCGAGGTCCAGGGCCATGCGGCCGTGGGGTTCTGATCCTCGTCGGAGGCACCGAGCAACCCCTGGGCAATCCCTTCCACCATGACTCCACGCTGATCGACTCTGCTGAAGAAGGTGGGATCGGCCAGCCAGACCCGCCAGCCCACGAGTGGTCTGCCCTGGGCGTCGGTCACCCGGCCTCCCAGGGACAGCGGCTCGTTCCCCAAGCGCAGCTGAACGAAGTCGGGCCACGCCTCTGCCTGACCGTTCGCCTCCGCGCGGGGGCGATCCAAGATGGCCGGCTGGTGTCCGTCCTTGATCGCCACCAGCCGATCAAAGCGCCCCTCGCGCCCGGTCTCGATCTCGAACAGGCCATCGGGGTCGCTGCGCGTCGAGTGGAAGCCGAGGGAGACCCAGGCGTCCTGGACGCTACCGCCACCGGCATCGACCACCCTGCCGCGTACATGGCCCGCTGTGGGCCGCGGGCGCTGGAGCACGATCTCGAACGAGCGCGTCGAGGCCATCGGGAGTGGAACCTCGGCGGCGGAAAAGCCCTGGGCCTCGACGTAGATCGTGGTGCCCTCCACGGCGAGGGCTCGTTCGAACAGGAACGCCCCCAGCTCGTCCGAGTGGGTCACGGGCTCGTGGGAGATGGACCTGCCATGCAGGTCCGCGACGGATGCCCTCAGGGAGCTCGGCTGAGCGAGGGTCATCTGGGCCCGTGGAATCAGGTCTCCTTCCTCCCCACGGACGACGCCACCCACTTCGATCCATGGGGCGACGATCAAGGTCGGGCCCTGGCGGGCACCGAGGGGTAGGTCACATCCGAGGGCTGTCCCCCAGTTCTCGTCCCGAACTTCGATGCGACCCAGGTCCCTTTGCCCGTCGAGATGAAACCGTCCGCCCGTATCGCTGGTGCCCAGGAGGCGTTCGGTGCCCGCGGAGGTCAGCCACACCTCCAGTTCCGGCATGGCCTTGCCCTGGACGTCGACCACGGTCCCGACCAGGGGGAGGCTTCCGGGGTCCGGGGCGTTTCCTTGCGCCTGGGGTTCGGGTGGGGGGGACACGTCGAGGGCCCGACGCTCGTCGGGGCTCCGAGCGGCCTCGGCTTCCCGCAGCGTCGGCCCCAGCGGTGCAGCGGCCAAGGCCTTGGATGCCGAGGGCTTGGACGCGACGACGGGCTCGGCCTGTCGATCGGGAAGGACCAGGTAGGCGGCCACGACGGTGACGACCAGGACGGCGAGCAGGTAGGGCAGTTTCATGGCGAGGAGCGGGACGCCGAAGCCCGTGAGGGTTGGCGCCGCGAAGGAAGCGGGCGGGCGGGATGTTCGGACCAGGGGAACCAGGAGAGCTGTCCAATGGCTTCGATCTCCGTCGTGCGCGTCGTCGAGCTTGGAGCGCAGCAGCGCCTCGGCCTTGCGCAGGCGCGTGCTCACCGTCGAGATCGGTACACCCTCACGGGAAGCGATGGTCTTCAGCGGCTGCTCGTCGAAGTAGCGCAAGAGCAGCGTCCGACGCCACGGATCCTCGAGCTCGCCGATGTGACGGACGAGCTCACGATGGAGGTCGAAGCGTCGGAGGGGGCCCTCGACTTCGTCGGGCACGGCCACGAGTCCTTCCCTGGCGAGACGTCGGGCTTCGCTGCGGCGCGTCTCTCGCACGCGGTTCAAGGTGACTTGCCTGAGCCAGGAGCGCACGCTGCCCCGGGCCACGGGGGGGCGGCGCAGCGCGGCGACCCAGACATCCTGGGTCAGGTCGTCGGCTCCATCGGGACCGACCAGGGCCCGGGCAAGACGCCCCAACCAGGGGGCCTGCTCGAGCAGAGCATCGACGACGGGGCGGGGTAGTTCGCTCATCGGGGTTCCACGGACTGCATGCCGCGGTCACCCCGTTTGACTTCGGAATCCGGGAATCTTCGGATCAGGGGCCCGCTGGCGGGTCGTCAGCGGCTCACTCCCTGACGACCCGGGACGTTCCGGACGCGGTTGTTGACGAAGGTCCAGGTGCGGGTGGAGGTCATCATGTCCCTGCGCACGGTTCCGTTGCGCATCATGGGCGTGTTGTCCACCACCGTGACCCCGATGTCGTAGATCCCCAGGGGCAGGTTCAGGTCCCCCAGATTCAAGACCTCGCCGGTAGCCCCAGGAATGGGGATCCCGTTCACCGACCATGCGATGTCCAGGGAGTGGTAGGTGGGTTGCATGGGGGTGACGAACAGCGAGCCGCCCGTGACGGGACCTGCCGGGGAGGCGCCGTCGATCGGATCGACCTTCTGGTAGATCTGGCGGATCAGGCGCTCGGTGTTCACTTCCTCGAAGGGGCGCCCGAGGTTGCGCATCTTGGAGTTCGAAGTGGGCCGGTAGATGCCGAGCACCGAGTAGCTGGCCCCCTCGTAGGCAGACACATGGGGCAGGTCGAGCCAGCGGGACCACTTCCTGCGGCTGTCGGCTTCGAGCTCGGCCAGGGTCCAGGTGGTGGCGTTCCAGGCGCTGGGCTCCGGCCCCGAGTAGGTCGTGGGGCCCCCGTAGGTGTATTCGTCCGCCAGGTCTCCGAAGGAGTGTCCGAATTCGTGCAGCGCGATCTCCAGAGCCGCCGAGTTGCTGCCCGCCACCGTGCCGAGGTCCGTGTAGCCCGCACCGCCGTACTTGGAGGAGTTGGCGATGGCCAGCACCTGATCGCGGCCGGGTGCGACGTTCGCCTCGGCCACGGCGCTGTTCACGTTGACGCACAGGAGGCGCTCGACGTTGCTGCACCAGTAGGCCATGTCGAGGGCCGTGTCACGATCGATGCCCTGGACAGGGTCGTTGTCCACGCCGGACTCGTTGGAGATCACGTCGACGCGATGGATGTTGAAGTAGTTCGTGTAGGCATTCAGCGGCGGTTCGTTCAGGAAGGCCGTGTAGACGATGGCAGCCTGGTTGGCGTAGTTGCCCAGCTCGGCGGCCGTCTCCAACGATCACTACATCGACCCGGTTCGCGGCCGGTCCGTTGTCGAGCACGGTGACGTAGGTGCTGGCACCTGCTCGACTGTGGGGGGCGCTCTCTTCCTGGGGAGGGATGTCGGTCATCAGGGGATTGCTCGGGTCGATGGCGACACGACCTCCCTTGAGCACCCCGTCTTCGAGGTAGTCGTAGTACAGGAAGTCCCGCTCGGTTTCCTGGGGCGCGCTTTCGGGGCCTTGGGCGTGCTGTTGGCCTGCGACGGGCAAGGTCAGGGCGAGGGCGACGAGCGTGAGGAAAGGCCGGCGGGACGCGGAGAGCTGCATGGGGAGCACCTGGTGGACGAAAGGAGGCGATCGGGCTCTGGGGAGAGCTGCATTCTACTCCCCATGGGCCTGGACAGGTGGGCCTTCCCGGACTCCACGTGGCTGGGCAGCCCTCCGCATCGCTCGGGTTCCTCCGCCGTTAGACTATGTGGGCATGAAGGCTACCCGGGTCGTGCTCCTGTCAGCGATCACTTCGGTCGTCACGCTGGGCGCGTTCGAGCTCCTGCGGGAGAACCGAGCCGGTCCGCCCACGAGAGCGAGCCCCGGGACTTCGCGAGCCCGGAGGACTTCGGTCCCGGAAACCGTGGGCACCTCTCTCGACGCGGCCAACTCCGAGCCCGACGGTGCGCGAGTCGATCCCGAGGATCTGGTCGAGCTGGCACGGCGGATCGAGGCCCTGGAAAGGCGACTCGCTGCTTCCGAGCGCTCTACGGTGCGCGCCCCGCTGGAGCAACGACGCAAGGCGGACTCCGACCTGCGGGAGATCGTCCTGGAGTGGGTGGCCGAGGAGCGCGCGCAGCGTCAGCGCGAGGGTGCCGAGCAGGCCCACGAGGCCGAGCGCAGGCAACTGGAGTTCGAGGCCGAGATGCAGGCGCTCATGCTGGCCAAGGAGCACGGACTCCAGGTCTGGGAAGAGAGGCAGCTGGTCGAGCTCTTTCTCGAGATCGAAACCCGGCGGCTGGAGATCGAGCAGAGTCTCGAGCCCGGATTGGACGATCCCCGAGAGGTGGAACGGCGCTTCGAGGAGTTCGACCTGTGGGCCGACCGCCGCTACCGGGAGAGGCTCGACCCGGAGCTCTTCGAACGGCTCTTCGGCGACGAGGAGCGCTCCGGGTAACGGCAGCGTTCAACGCAGCCTGAAAGGCCGGCGGTGGGTGCGGCCGGGGTTTACAAGCCCAGCTCCATAGCGGAACGTAGCTCCCCGTGAAGAAAGCCATCCTCATCGCCTGTCTCCTGTCCGCTGCCTGCCAGTCCTCCGGAACCGACTCCGAAGAGGGAGAGGGCCAAGCGATCCCAGCGGACCCCCATAGCTTCGCGCGGCCGAACGAGGTGCGCGTGAGCCACGTGGACCTGGATCTCACCCTGGACTTCGAGCGCTCCGTGGCCCTGGGCAGCGTGCGCCTGGAGTTGGAGCGGGCGGTGCACACGGCTCCCCTGGTCGTGGACACCCTGGGCCTCGCCATCGCCAAGGTCGAGGGTAACGATCGGCGCGAGCGATCGTTTCAGCTGGGCGCCGAGTCGCCGGGGTTCGGTCGTCCCCTCACGATTCAGCTCGAGCCCACCGACCGCGAAGTCACGATCACCTACGAGACCACGCCCGGCGCCGAGTCCCTGCAGTGGCTCGGGCCGGAGCAGACGGCCGGAGGACGGTATCCGTTCCTGTTCTCCCAGGGCCAGTCCATCCTGACGCGCTCCTGGATTCCCCTTCAGGACACCCCCGGAGTGCGGGTGACCTACGAGGCCAAGGTGAGAGCCCCCGAGCCGCTGGTCGTCGTCATGAGCGCGCGCCAGGCCGGACGAAGTGAGGACGGGAGCAGCTTGTTCCGCCTGGAGCAACCGATCCCCGCCTACCTGATCGCCCTGGCCTGTGGAGAGCTCGAGTCGCGCGCCATTTCCGAGCGCTGCGCCGTGTGGGCCGAGCCCTCGATGCTGGCGGCGGCCCACGCCGAGTTCATCGACACCGAGCGCATGATCCAGAGCGCGGAAGGTCTGTTCGGCCCCTACCGCTGGGGCCGCTACGACGTGATCGTGCTGCCCCCCGCGTTTCCATTCGGCGGCATGGAGAACCCCCTCTTGACCTTCCTCACGCCGACGGTCATCGCGGGAGATCGCTCGCTCACTTCGCTGATCGCCCACGAGCTGGCCCACTCCTGGTCCGGCAACCTGGTGACCAACGCGACCTGGAGCGACTTCTGGCTGAACGAAGGGTTCACGGTCTACTTCGAACAGCGCATCGTGGAGGAGGTCTACGGTCCCGAGCGCGCCTCCATGGAGCGCAAGCTCGACCTGGACAAGCTGCACGACCTGGTGGCCGGTATGGAGCCCTGGGAGACCGTGCTGCACATCGATCTGCAGGAGAAGCACCCCGAGGACGGCTTCTCCAGCATTCCCTACGACAAGGGGGCGCTCTTCCTGCGACGGTTGGAGGAGGTGGTGGGGCGGGAGCGGCTGGATGCCTTCCTGCGCTCGTGGTTCGACTCCCACGCCTTCCAGAGCGTGACGACGGCCGACTTCGAGGCCTTTCTGCGGCGCGAGCTCTTGGCCGAAGTCTCCGTGGACGTGTTCGACGTTCAGGAGTGGCTCTACGAGCCGGGGCTGCCCGCCCAGCTCCCGGCGACCTCATCGGACGCCTTCGAGCGGGTCGACCGAGAGCTTTCCCGCTGGACGTCGGGGGTGGCGGCCTCCGAGCTGTCGACCGAGGGTTGGGTGACGCAGCAGTGGCTGCACTTCTTCGCGCAACTGCCCCCACAGCTGGGGAGCGAGAAGATGGAGGAGCTGGACGAGGCCTTCGGTCTCACGCAGACCGGCAACAGCGAAGTCCTGTTCAGCTGGCTGCGTCTCTCCATCCGTGAAGGCTACGCTCGGGCCGACGAGCGTCTCGAGACGTTCTTGATGACGGTCGGACGCCGCAAGTTCCTCCAGCCCCTGTACGAGGAGCTCGCCAAGACGAGCCTCGGGTTGGCCCGTGCCCGAAGGATCTACGCCGATGCGCGAGAGCGCTACCACTCGGTTTCGCGCGGCTCGATCGACGCGGTCCTGAAGGTCGACGGTCCGGAGTAGGGGAGGTTCGAGACCGAGCGGTAGGGGCAGCCCCAAGCCAGGTGCCGCTACATCTCGTCCAGCATCTTCTGGTAGCGCTCCTGAACGCTCTCGTCCGCGTCCTTGACGAGCCTCAGGACCGCCTTCATCGTCTTCTTGGCCCCTCGGATGTCGCCTGCGAGCTGCTGGCACTCGGCGACGAAGGCGAGGTGGCGAGGGTTCTTGTCCCTGGCACGCTCGGAAGCCGCCTTGGCGTACTCGAGGGCCTTTTCGTAGTCCCCTTCCTCCTTCTTGCGGTCCAGGCGACCGGCAATGCGTGCGAGCTGGTGGAGTGGGCGAGGGTCTTGTTCGTCCTCTTCCGCGGCCGCCTCCAGGTAGGGCAGGGCGGCCTCGTAGTCCCCCATGCGCTTGAGGCAGGTGCCGAGCCAGTACCTGACCTGAGGCTTCTCGGGCTCGAGCTCCAGGGTGAGCTGGTAGTGCTCGATGGCCTCCGGGTAGGACCACTGGTCCCGGAAGCTCCCCGCGAGAATGAAGTGGTCGTCGGCGGTCGAGGGAGCGACTTCGATACCCAGGATGAATTCCCGCCAGCGCTCTTCGAATGCCGGCCAGTCCTCAATCGCGAGGGGCTCGGCCCGTTCTCCCTTCTCGCACAGCCGTCCCAGGTAATCCAGGTATGCCTGGCGATCGGCCTCGTGCGGACCCTCCAGGAAGTACCAGGTCAAGCCCCAGGACGTGGCGTAGTGGAGGTAGCCGTGCAGGTTCGGATACTCGGTCCGGAAGTCATTGAAGACCTTCCTGTCCATCTCGATGAGCTCGCGCGGCTGGAGGTAGAAGCCCTTCGGGCGGGTGACTCCGGTCACGGCTTCGGGCTCGGGCTTCTTCTTGGGAAGAAACTCCTGGAGCAGCAGCAGATCGAAGTAGGTAGGGCTCTTGCGGATCAGCTCTCCGTTCGGACCCAGCTTCCAGCCTTCGAAGTACTCGGCCAAGCCTTCGTTGGTCCACTTGGGAGCCCACTCCATGTAACGATAGATGTACTGGTGGCTGGTCTCGTGGAAGAGGACTGCCCGTGTATGAGGATTCTCCGGATCGTAGAAGCTCACGACCCCATTGAGGGAAGGAGAGAAGTAGGCGACGGGAGGGTCCCGGTCGGGGCTCGAGCGGCGATAGAACTCGGCGAAGTCGTCGTGCTCGGCGAAGAGCCGGATCACGACCGTGTTGTTGGAGCGTGTTTCGAAGCCCAGCCCACTCCAGAAATCGGCGAAGTGATCACAGTAGTTGTCGATCTGCTTCGCAATCGGTTTTGCGAGCTTGGGCTTGAGGTCCGTCTTGATGCGGCATTCCTTGCCCTTGATCGTGAGGTCAGCAGGGGCGGCCCAGACAAGAAGCGCGGGCAGCAGGCAGTGCAAGATCATTCGGTTCTCTCCTTTGCGGTACGATCGAGTCTAGCACCTCGCTGGTCCCCTGTTGCAGCTCACGGGGCGGGGCTCGGTTGCTGACAGAGCAAAAGCGCCCGCCTGGACCGTGAGGTCGGGATGTAGGCCCAGCAGCGAGAAGCATCCCGGCCAGGCCCGGACGAGCCCGGGGGTAGGGCGGCGGGGGCCGCGGTTCAGCCTGATGCGTCGACGGGGGAGCCGTCCAGGGGAGCAAGGACGTAGGCTGCCCTCGCTGCATCGAGCCGTCTCCTAGATGGATTCGTCGGGGCGCTCGCCTGTCGCCGATGCGGACGCCTTGGGCAGAGTGAAGAGGAACGTGGAGCCATGGCCGACGCTGGATTCGCAAGCGATGCGGCCGCCGTGGGCTTCCACGATGCTCTTGCAGGTGGCGAGACCCAGCCCCGAACCCTCGAACTCGGTCGGGGTGACGGCGCGCTGTAGCGGCTCGAAGATCTTGCTGAGACAGCCGGGATCGATGCCGATCCCGTTGTCGGCGATTCGGATCACGTGCTCCCGTTCGTTCTCCTCGGCCTGCACCGAGACTCGGGGGACGTCGTTTCGAACGAACTTGATCGCGTTGCCGATCAGGTTCTGGAGCAGATTCTCGACGAGCCCGCGATCACCGTGGACATTGGGCAATTCCTGCTTCGCTATTTCCGCGCCGCTGGCCTCGACGGATTCGGCCAGCAGGGCGGCCGCACCGTCCACCGCGTCGGCGAGGGGAAAGACCTCATGCTTCAGGCCTTCCTTGCCCACCCGCGCGAACCGGAGCAGGTCATCGATGAGCCGCTGCATCCTGTGCACGTTCTGGTCCATGAGACGCAGGTGCTCCGAGGCCTCGCTCCCGGGAGGAATGTCGAGATCTTCCTTGAGGAACTGTCCCAGGGTTCGGATGCGGCCAAGCGGGCCACGCAGGTCGTGGGAAGCGATCGATGCGAAGGCCTCGACCGCGCGCTGCTTGCCCTCGAGCGCGAGCTGGAGGTGTCTGCGTTCGAAGGCGTAGGTCAGCGCACGCCTCAGGATCTCCGGACTCAAACGACCCTTGCTGAGAAAGTCCTGCGCGCCGCAGCGGACCGCGGCCAGGCCCAGGGCGTGATCGGTGCTCGCCGTGAGAACGACGACTGCCAACTCCGGCAAGCGATTCAGGAAGGCCTTGGCCGTGGCGAGTCCGGAGGAGTCCGGGAGGCCGAGATCGAGCAGTACGACCCACGGGCGAATCCTGCGGGCGATCTCTTCCGCGGCCTTGAGGGAAGTGGCGCGCACCAGCTCGTCCTTCAAGCCGGCCTCGCGGATGACGTCCGAGATGATCTCGACGTGGTCGTCGTCGTCTTCGACCAGCAGGATCGGAGTCCTACGACTGGGATCGGTCATGGCGCCTCGTTGCAGATCGTCCAGTACAGGCCCAGTTGTCCGACGATTTCCTGCATTTGAGCAAAATCGACAGGTTTGGTGACGTAGCTGTTCGCGTGGTGCTCGTACGCGCGGCCTCGATCCCGATCCGCGTTCGACGTCGTCAAGACGACGACCGGGATGGTCCTCATCTGTGGATTGGTCTTCATGCGGGCGAGGACCTCCAACCCATCGATTCCGGGCAGCTTGATGTCCAGCAGCACGATGTCGGGCCGTGGTTGCTCCGCTCGCGGCTCGAGGTGAGCCAGGGCTTCCTCACCGGTGGTGACATGATCGATCTGGTTGGCGAGTCGGTGGGAATCGAAGACCTGGCGGATGAGCTCCGCATGGTCCTCGTTGTCCTCCACGAGAAGGAACCGAATGGGCTTGGGCATTGGCGTCGTCATCGACAAGGGGAGGCCAGGCTAGGGCTCGGTACCAGAATCGGGGAAGGCAAGCCAGAACGAAGATCCCGACCCAGGAACGGAATCGATCCCGGCGCGCCCGCCGTGGCGCTCCATGATCTTGGCGACGGTTGCAAGCCCGAGCCCGGTGCCTTCCCGGTCGGTCGAAAGTCGCTGAAACAACTGGAACACCCGGACATGATGCTGCCGGTCGATGCCGGGACCCGCGTCGGCGACCCGAATGCGAGTCTCGTGGCCCGAGCGTTCCGCGGTGATGTGGATCGTCGCCCCGGGCTCCGGGCAGCCGTACTTGATCGCGTTGTGGACCAGGTTCAAGAGGGCGCGCAAGAGCTGGCTACGGTCCGCGCGCACGCGGGGCAACGGAGAGCCGATCACCACGGTGGCCCCCGCTGCGCTGAGCGGAGCCTCGAGGGACTCGACGACTTCGCGCGCCACTTCGTCCACGGAAACGGACTCCAGCTCGAGCTCACGGCTGCTGATACGACTGACCTCGAGCAGGTCGTCGATCAGGCGCTCCATGGTCGTGGCTCCTCGCTGGATGCGCGCGATGGCGTCCTGCTGCTTCTCCGTGTCCTGTGCCGCGATGTGCCTTGCCAGGATCCCCACGAACCCGCTGATGGTGACCAGTGGACTCTTCAGGTCGTGGGAGACCACGTAGAGGAGCTGCTCGAGCTCGTCGGTCTTGGCGCGCAACCGCTTCTCCACGGCGCGCTGCTCCTTGGCCTGGTGTTCCAGGCGGGCGTTGGTCACGGCGAGGCCGGGCAGCGCGAGAGCCTTGGGCACGGCCGGGATCAGGGCGACCACGGTTGCGAGGGACACGACCGCGGTGATGAGTTTCAGAACGCCCGATAGGCGGTACCACGGATGCCAGAAGATCGTGGCTTCAACCAGATGCGTGGTACCGCAGGTGAAGATGAACGCGACGAACAGCCAGAAGATCCCGGAGAACGGCAGGTCTTGCCGCTTGCGCATGAAATAGATGAGCACGCACGGAATCGTGAGGTAGGCAAGGAAAACGGAGCAATCCGACACGACGTGCAGCCAGCCGTGGCCGCTCGTCCAGTTCCCGCAGCTCCAGCGCGCCGGAAAGTCGGATGTGTCAAAAAGTCTCCCCAAAAACTCGAACATACTCAAACTCCGCAGCTATCCATCGACCTCTGGATCCTAGGGATTGCACAGGCGATCTTGCAAAGGGCAACGGCTCCCAGGCTCCGTCCCGTTCCTGGGAAACCCCCCACGGGATGGTCCCCGACAAGGGGGAGTCGCGCGGGGGGGACCACTTCCCCAAGGCCAGGTAGCGTCCAAGCAGCCCGGGAGCTGCCGCTCACCGAGGTCGCTGCTCGCCCCTGAGCCCACTAGTCGTCTTGCCCTTCCTCCCCGATATAGCCCAGGGCCCTGAGCTGCTGCATGCGCTCCCCGGCTCCCGCGTTCGTGGCCCTCCTCTGACTGTGGGCCTCCCGCCACGTTGGAGTGTCGTGAGTGCGAATCGAGCGCGGCGGATGAGCCTCCAGGGTCGCTTCCTCGATCAGGTGAAGGGCGCACTTGCCCTTGAAGTCCTCCCCGCTCGGGATCCCGAGCAGGGTCAAGACGGTGGGGGCAACGTCGATCACGCTGGACAGCCGGACGAGGTCGCTGCGCTCGACGGGGCCAGCGGGAGGGTTCATGGACCTCAGGCCCGGGCCGGCGGCGAGGATCACTCCGGGAGGAGCGCTCTGGTGATCCCCGGAGTTGACGTCCTTGGGGGGATCGTCCGCGTTGAACTCGGCCGAGGTGTTGATGGGGCCCATGCCATGGTCCGAGATCACGAACACGCGGGCGCCGGGCATCCGCTCGATCAGCTCACCGATCGATCGATCCATGTAGGCGTAGTAGTCCTCGATGACGTCACCGAGCTGGGCGATCTGTCGCCTGCTGGGCTTGGATTCGTAGGGCTCCGGATCCCTGTAGCGCCAGAACCGGTGTCCGACCACGTCCGGGCCTCCGAAGTAGATCATGAACAGGTCGTAGGGATCGCCCTCGGCCAGGAGCTCCTTGGCGATGCGCAGGTAGCTGGCGTCGGCTCGGAAAGCCCACAGGCAGTTGCGCCACAGACGTTCGTCCAGGGGGGTCAGAGGCTGTTCGAAGTGTCCAAAGGTGTCCGCGACGATCCGATCCAGGTCTCTCTCCGCTCGTGCGACGATGTCCATGACAGGTGCGTGCCATTCGGGGGGATGGACCTGCCCAGAGCGTCCGGACACGACACTGCCCTTCCAGATCTGCTTGCCGCCCGCCGTGTCCAGCTGATCGATCGTGTTGGTCTGGGCGACCATGATGCCGTTGATCGGTTCGACCGGAAACGTCATCCACCATCCGACCACGGCGACCCGTTTGCCGTGGTCGCTGGCCATGTTCCAGAGGGCCTTGGTCCTGCGGTCGGTGTTCTGGTAGAGGCGCATTCCCTTGCCGCCCGGGAGCTGCTTGACGAAGTCGAGGATCCCGTGCCTGCCCGGGGTCTTGCCCGTGGCGATCGAGGTCCAGATGACCGGAGACAGCGTCGGCTGGAAAGTCTCCAGCAGCCCGAACGACCCTCGTTCCATCAAGCCGGCCAGTGCAGGCAGCTCTCCCCGCTCGAGCATCGGCAGGATCACGTCCCATTCGAGCCCGTCGACCCCGATCAGCAGGACGGGAGCGAGTTCGTCGTCAGGCGGTGGAGGCGGTGTGCAGGTGGCGATCCAGCCGAGGAGCAGAGCCCCCAGGGCCACAAGTACGCTGCGCGGGTGTCGGATTCCGATGCCCATCTCTTGGAACCCGAAGTGCCGGGCCGAGGGTCACCCTACAAGAACCTGGGCTCGCCGAAACCGTCTTCCCCACCCATGGCGTTCTGCCGGCCTGAATCCTGCTCGTCGCGCGCCCCGGCTCGAGGGCTCCACGCTTTCTCGAAAGCCCCGTTCGCCCTTCCGTGGAGCGGCTCTGAAGACTCCGAGGACCGCCAGGCTGGCGGACTCACCAGGAGGTCCAAGCGAATGATCGATCTCGAATCCGACCATCGGCCTACGGTCGCAGCAGGCTCCCGGACCCTGGGGGCCCTGGTCCGCCGATCCGCTCCACTGCCGATCCTGCTGACGGGTCTGGGGATCTTCGTCGCGGTCCTGGGGGTTCTCGTCACCTGGTTCCAGTACGAGCGTTCGAAGAGGCACTTCGCCCTGACGGAGATCGTAGCCCGCTGGAACGAGAACACGGGACGCATCAAGGACACCATCGAAGGTGAGTATCCGGGCATCTACAATCAGGAGAGGTTCGACGTCCTGGGCGAAGACGAGGCTCGCCAGCTCTTCGAGGCAAATGAGGGTTCGGAGCTCTACGTCGTACGACAGAGCCTCGTGGAGCTGCTCAACTACTTCGAGTTCATTGCGATGGTCTGCGAGAGCGACGTGGCGGACGAAGCCATCGTGCGCGAGTTCGCCGGCACGGCCATGGTGCGCTGGGGGAAGACGCTGCGGGTCTTCTTGCGGGTCTACAACGAGGAGCGCAAGAGAAGCGTATGGGGACCTTTCTACGCCATCGTCGACAGGTGGGGGCTCGGAGAGTGTCTCTTCTACGACCATCAAAGGTGCCCCAGGGCCAGGCGGGGAGTTGCCCACGGGTCGTGACGAACCGCCTGGCATCCCAGGGTGGATTGTCCCACGATAGGCCGCAGGCCGCTCGAGGAGCGGCCGGAACGGTCCCCCATGCGCATCGATTCGATTCAAGCGCTACGTGCGCTGTATCCCCACGCCAAGGGGCGAGCCAAGGACAAGGTCCTGGCTGCCCTGGAGGAACACTCTCGACGCTTCATTCAGAACTCGCCCTTCCTGGTTCTCTCGACCCAGGGTGAGGACGGCATGGATGTCTCTCCCCGGGGAGGAGCACCCGGCTTCGTTCACGTCCTGGATGACCGGACGCTGGCGTTGCCCGACGCGCGCGGCAACAACCGCCTGGACAGCCTGGAGAACATCCTGGCTCAGCCGCGGGTGGGGCTCTTGTTCCTGATTCCCGGCATGGATGAGACCCTGCGCGTGAACGGTCGAGCCGTGATCAGCTGTGACCCGCAGGTCCTGGGGCGCTTCGAGGAACAGCAGCACCCACCCTGCACGGCGATCCTCGTGACGGTGGAAGAGGTCTTCCTGCACTGCGCCAAGGCCCTCATGAGGTCGCGACTTTGGGACCCGACCAGCCGGATCGAGCGCAGCGAGTTCCCGACCCTGTCGGAGATGATGAAGGCGCAGCTGGGGGACTCCTCGTCGCTGGAGTCCCAGGAGGACATGCTGCGTCGCTACAGGAAGGACCTCTAGCGAACCTCCGCAATCAAGCGCTGACGAGCCGGCGCCTTTCGCTCCTGGGGGAGTCTTCGCTACCGGAATCCAGGGCACGGGCATAGAGCTCGCGCAGCCTGCGGGTCACGGCTTCGAGGGAGAAAGAGGCCCGTGCGTGTTCCTGGCCCCGGAGTCCGAAGGCGTCCCACTGTTCGGGGCTGCGGGCCATGCGCGCCAGATTGACCGCCATGGCGTCCACGTCGCCCTCGGGGGAAAGCAAGGCGGATTCTTCAGGGAGAACCGTGTCGGCGATGCCGGAATGATCCGTGGTCACGATCGGCAGGCCGGCGGCACTCGCCTCGATGAACGTCACCCCCAGTCCTTCCTGGTCGTTGTTGTCCGCCGTACGGCAATGCTGGGCGTAGACGTGGGCGTCGGCGAGCAGTTCACGGACCTGGGTGTGGGGAACCGACCCCAGGAGACGGACGCGATCCTCGAGCCCTTCGCGGGCGACCTCTTGGAGGGTGGCTTGCCACAGCTCTCCGTCTCCCGCGATCGTGAGCTCCAGTCGACGTTGGCCCTGGAGCTCGCGACAGGCCTTGGCGAAGGCGGCGACCAGTCGAACCGGGTCCTTCTTGGCGGTCAGGCGTCCGACGTGCAGGAAGCGCACGGTATGTCCGTCGAAGCGTGTGGATGGGGGAGGGGCCTGGAAGCGCTCGAGGTCGCATCCCAGTGGCTGGAGCACGATCTTCTGGGGTGGCGCGCCCAGGGCGAGCAGGGTGCGACGCACGTGGTTCGAGATGGCGAGCAGGAACGTCGCTTGCCGAAAGAGGGTTCGGTAGCGCCGCTCCCAGCTCTTGCGCGAGTGGGCGAGGAGCCGGGAGACGTCGTAGCCGTAGAACGAAACGAGCAGGGGGACTTGCAGCTGCGCCGCGAGTGGGGCGATGAGGCAGCCATCGGGCCCGAAGTGGGCATGCACGAGCCGGGGCTCACGTCCACGAAGCGCTCGCCGCAGGCGCCAACGGCAGAGGGACCACAGGAAGCGGTCGGCCTCGGTCCAGCCGAAGCCGCTGCCGACGGTCTGGGCCACCCTTCCTCCCATCCGCGCCCGCTCGGGGACGCGGAGCAGGGAGAGGGTCGGGAACGGCCGTTCCCTGTCCCGCAGTCGAGCCAGGCACGCGACCTGGTTCGGCACCCCTTGCCGGTCGAGCTCACGGATCTGGTCGTACAGGAAGGACTCGGAGCGGAGCGAGAACAGCCGCCGGAAGTGAAGCACCCTGGGAGCTCCGGATCCGGGCGCGGCCCTGGGCGTGGTCGTGGGAACAGGCATGTCGTGCAGGGTCTTGTATCCCGAGCGGGCCTGCCTCTCAACGCCGCCCCGGTCGGCGAAAGAGCTGCCGCGGTTTTCCCAACCCTTTCCCTGGAGAACGGGCTTCGGACTTTCTTTGCCAAATGCCCTCCCCGGGACGCGGGAGACGTGGTCCTCCATCACGGAACCTTCATATCAAGTGTCTTCGGAGACTCTTCATCGGCTCATCACACCACTCGTTGGCCCAGGGGCCGATGAAATAGGGAACACATTCGAGGCCGGCCGTGGCTTCCCAGGAGCCTGGAGCCTGCCTAGACCGGATTCCCAAGGTCCATGCAAAGTCTGCTACAGGAAGGCGAGATTCACGATCGGGTTCGCTTCGAGGAGCCTGCTTGGCTCTTTCCGGAAGACCCGGGTTTCCAGCGGGGCGGCGGCAGGAAGCGCTATCGTTCCATCTGGATCTCCGATACGCACCTCGGTACCCGAGGCTGCAAGGCCGAGCTGCTGCTCGAGTTTCTCCAGCAGCACGACTGCGACCAGCTCTACCTCGTGGGCGACATCGTCGACGGTTGGAGCCTGAAGAAGTCCTGGTTCTGGACCGAGGATCAGAACCGGGTCGTGCGCGAGATCCTCAAGAAGAGCTCCCAGGGGACCCGCGTCACCTACGTTTGCGGAAACCACGACGAGTTCCTGCGGGATTACCTCGGACTCACCTTCGGGGGGGTCGAGCTCTGCAACGAGGCCGTGCACGATACGGCCGACGGTCGACGCCTGCTCGTCCTGCACGGCGACAGCTTCGACGTGTGCATCCGCAACGCCAAGTGGCTGGCGCTGCTGGGTGACCAGGCCTATCGGTTCTGCCTGACGCTCAACACGGCCTTCAACTGGGTGCGCAAGCGCTGCGGCTACGACTACTGGTCCCTGGCGGCCTACCTGAAGCACAAGGTCAAGAACGCGGTTTCCTACGTGGCCAGTTTCGAGCAGGCGGTCATCGCCGAAGCTTCGAGGCGGGGCTTCGATGGAGTCGTGTGTGGCCACATTCACCACGCCGAAGTGCGCGAAGTGGACGGCGTGCTCTACGCCAACGACGGAGACTGGGTCGAGAGCTGCACGGCCCTCGTCGAGGATTCCGTGGGACAGGTGGATATCGTTCGTTGGTGCGAGGAGCGGCAGCTCTCCCAGGTCGCCGGACAGGTCTCATGAGGATTCTGATCGCCAGCGACGCCTGGTTTCCCCAGATCAACGGTGTCGTGCGCACCCTGGCCACGGTGGTCTCCGAGCTGGAGGCCATGGGTCATGAGGTCCTGGTGGTGCATCCCGGCCTGTTCCGTTCGGTGCCCTGCCCGACCTACCGGGAGATCCGCCTGGCGGTCCTGCCCGGGCGCAAGCTGCGCCGCCTGGCCCAGGACTTCGGGCCCCAAGCCTTGCACATCGCCACGGAAGGTCCCATCGGGCTGGCCGCGCGCTCCCTGTGCTCCGCGCTGGACTGGCCCTTCACGACCTCCTTCCACACGCGCTTTCCCGAGTACATCTACAAGCGCCTGCGTCTGCCCACCAGCGTCACCTATCGGGGCATGCGCTGGTTCCACGGCGGAGCCCAGCGGGTGATGGTGGCGACAGCTTCCGTCGAGGACGAGCTGCGGGCACGGGGCTTCGACAACACGGTTCGCTGGAGTCGCGGCGTCGATACCGAACTCTTCCGCCCACGGGAAGGGGACTTCTACGACCTCCCGCGGCCGATCCACCTCTACGTGGGGCGCGTGGCCGTGGAGAAGAACATCGAGGCGTTCCTGAAGCTGGAGCTGGAAGGCAGCCAGGTCGTGGTCGGGGACGGCCCCCAGCTGCAGGAACTCCAGAAGCGCTTCCCGCGAGCCCACTTCTGCGGCAAGAAGGAAGGCGAAGCGTTGGCCCAACACTATGCGGGAGCCGACGTCTTCTGCTTCCCCAGTCGCACGGACACCTTCGGCCTCGTGCTGCTGGAGGCGCTTGCCTCGGGCGTGCCCGTGGCCGCTTACCCGGTGTCCGGGCCGGTGGACGTGATCGGCAAGGCCCCCGTGGGAGTCCTGGACGAGGATCTGCGCAAGGCCTGTCGCGCTGCGGCGAGCCTCGATCCGTCGGCCTGCCGGGACTTCGCCACGAAGTTCTCGTGGACCGCATGCGCTCGCCTGTTCTTCAGCCACCTCGCGCCCTTCGAGGCGTCCCTGGAGCGCGCTTGTTGAGCTGCGCTAGAGCGGGTCGATTTCGAGCGGAGGCAGGCCGCGCCGGACCTTCTTGGGGAGAGGCCCCTCGGGCAAGGGCGGGAAGAGCTTGGTGGAGGACACGCTGTAGATTTCTCCGGAGTCCTGGTCGCGTAGCGCGAATTCCGCAGCGCGTCCTCGAACCCGCTCGAGCTTCTTGCGGGAGATGAGCAGCTCGACGTACGACTCCGGCTGGAGGCGTTGTGACTTCGTGCTGGGTGCGTGCATCCTTGCCGGTCGCACTCGCGCTTGGGTCGTCTTGGGCTGGTCGAACAACTTGGCGTCCCGGGCTACGGCTGAAGTGTTAAGAAAAGCGACTTTCTGCTTGCCGCAAAGGCAATCTAGCACGTCCATCGAGCATGCTTCCACCTTGGACTCGCCGGGGTTCCTGTCTTCGGGGTGGCCGAGGTACGTAGGCCGTCGTCGTGGGAAACGGAATGTCGAACGCTCCTGCGCAGCAAGCGTGGTGAGGACCTCCCTGGATCGAGCTCGGCCCCGGCCCGGATTCCGTTCGGCCGGGGCAAGCCTGGAGCCTCGCACCCAGGGGATCGTCGCGATCCTTTGCAGGTTCTCCACAAATGCTCAACATCCTTTTCGCGATCTAACAGCCTAATAGCCATGTGGTTAGCGATTTGGACACTCTCCAAGGACCTGAGATGCCCTACCGGCTTGGCGACATCGTCCGGCTGGTCGAGACGGGGCGTTTTCTCCAGCCTCCCCAGGGCACGGTTCGCGTCGTGCCGGAGCGTCGGGGGGAAGGCTACCGCTGCATCCTCGTGTGGCGCTTCGAGGTGGTGGGGGTGAGCGCAGACGAGCTGTTTCTGAGGGCCGCGGACGGTTCCTCGCGCAAGGTCCGCGTGGACGCGCCCACGGTCCATCGTGATTGGCTCCGCACGTGGGTCCTGCGCTGCCGAAGAGGTTGGCGCGGCCTGCTGCATCGCGCCAAGCCCACCTTGCTGAGGAGAACGTCGAAGAATGTACAAGCGCTTCCTCGTCGCCCTGGATTTTGACGGCTTCCTGATCAACTCGTACGAGGTGATCCGGGCCGCGTTCACCGAGTTCGGACTGGACATCGGTGACGAAGACCGGTTCAAGAACCGGCGCAAGTTCCTCAAGTACCTCGGGGGCGGAAAGGAGCTGGTGCGCAACCTCGTCTACAGTTCGCTGCCCAGGAAGCGCAAGCTCAAGAGCGTGCTCACCGAGAAGTACCTCGAGTCCGGCCGCATCCACGGGGAGTTCGTGCCGCTGATCAACCAGATGATCGAGGATCCCCTCGTTCACGTGGGGGTGGTGAGCCGGAACTTCACCTTGAACCCCGGGGGCACCATCCGTTCCGTGCTGGCCGCCAGTGGCATCGACGAGGCGGGCCTGGACTTCGTGATTCCGATTCCCGTCGGAAGCAAGAAGGACAGCGTCCTCAGCGCCATGAAGAGCTCTCGCTACCGCACTTGCGTGCTGGCGGCGGACGAGATCGGTGACTACCAGGCGGCCGAAGCCTCAGGCTACGCCTCGGTCATCGCAAGCTATGGCTTCGATCGTAGGGAGCGTCTCCTGGCCCGGGGCAAGGTGCCCGAGGAGTGCATCGTGGATTCGCCGGGAGAGGCGGTCGTGATGCTGCGCGATGGCGCCATGCGCCGGGTGGGGCCGCGGTCCCTCGCTTCGGCCTGATCGCGGCGGGGCGTCTCGCGCGCCGCTTGGAAGCTAGGCCTCGATGAGGCGCAGGATCGTCTCGTGGAAGTTCTCCCGGGTCACGCCCAGGAGTTCGCCGAGCCGGTCGAAGAACCTCTCTCCGTCCCCACCGCAGAAGACCATGGACAGCGCCGCGGCTTCCCCGTGGCGTTCGACGATCTCGCGGCAGAGAAAGGCACACAGGACGTAGTTGGAGAAGTGTCGCTGCACGCTCGAGCCGCGGCCCTTGTCGAATTCCTCCATTAGGTCCAGGGACGGACGCCGCTCGAGCTCGTCCCGAAACTGGCCCGCGAGCACCTCCACCGATTCACCGCTCAGTCCATAGCCCCCGTAGTAGGCAGCGACCCCGTTGGCGTAGGGCCAGAAGATCGCTTCAGGATCCGCGCTCGTGCGGGAGAACAGCTCGCGCACGTAGCCGAAGAGATAGCGCTCGTCCCCGGTGCCCGTGCTGAAGCGCTCCCCATCGTCCCACAGGAAGCCCAGGTCGTGCCGCAGGAGGTTGCACTTGGAGGCATC
This sequence comes from bacterium, assembly GCA_030428965.1. GTDB lineage: Bacteria > Planctomycetota > UBA1135 > UBA1135 > JAUIEE01. Next base: position 21,956 of record JAUIEE010000021.1, read on the forward strand.
GTGGACCAGGCCGAAGGCCCCGAGCAGCGCGTCCAGGCTCTCGAAGCGGTCGTAGCGCAGTGGGCGAGGCTCGAGGTTCAAGAGACCTTCGATCTTGGACTTGAAGCGGGCGAAGGCCGCGGCGCGCTCGGTGTCGAGAGCGCCGCTGTACCTGAAGGTCACGTCGCCGATCGTTCGGCTCGGGAGGTCGGCCGTGTGACGCTCATAGGGCGGGCGGAAGAGGAAGCCGCGTTCGCCGGGAACGGCTTCGAGCTCGACGATGCGCGCAAGGTTCAGGGCCTCGGGCGGTCCGCTCAGAAAGGCGACCGTCAGCATGTGGGAGCCCTCCCCTGACGGGTACGCCTTGAGCACCGTCGGCCGCGCGTCCCGGGCGCCTCGCATCAGACTCTTGTAGAAGAACGCGTAGCGCTCGAGGTCGTCCGGGGTCGTGTGGGTGGGGCTCCACTCGCCCCCTTGAAGGCGCTCGAGGAAGGCGGACAGGGACAGCTGCAACTCGGCGGCCAGCGCTTCGTCCTCCGACAGGGGTGCGCCGGGGGCGAAGGCGATCTCGGAGGGACTCGGCGAGGAGACACAGGCGCTCAACGCAAGTGCGAGGCTGGCCGGGAGGAGCGAGCTCCTACGGGCGCGCGGGAGGCATGCAGGGGTCATGCGAGGAGAATGTCGGAGCCTCGGCCGGAGCTTGCATCCCGAGCGCAAAAGGACCTGCTCTCGGGGGAAGGCCGGGGCTCGGCTCGGACCCGAGCAGCCAGGCGACCAGGGGTACGAGGCCGACCCGGAACGACACGCCGAGCAGGGATCGAAGCCCAGGCGAGGTCTTCGTCGTCGGCGTTCCACCACCGCATGCGATGTCCGCCCGGGGTGAACGGCCTCATCAGAGCCTCGCCAATCAGGAAGAAGAAGGCCCTGAGCCAAGGCCCGGACGACCTCTTCCAGGAACTCCCCAAGCATCGAGACGTCCCCTTCGGCGCAGGCGGCCCTCCGTGAGGGGCCCTGGTCTTTCTTCGCGTTGGCCTCGTAGGGGAAGAGCCCGTGTTCCGGTGACGGGCGATTGTCCCAGGACCGCCCGTCCGGCGTAGGACCTGCGCATGGCCAGGGTCTACAATGGAGCCTCGTGCCCATGGTCCATCGCTCTTTCCATCCATTCGGACTCCCTTTGGGGCTCGCTCTCTGGGCTACGGCCTGCTCCTCCGAGACCACGGAAACCCCGGCGGCACCGGAAGCTCCGGGCAGCTGG
>JAUIEE010000486.1 GCA_030428965.1 bacterium
CTCCTCGGCCTGGGCCAGCCGCTCCTCGGCCAGGAGCCCCTCGACACGATCCTGACGCTCCTCGGGGCGTTCGTCGTCGGGACCGTACTTGCTGGAGATCCCGAAATCGCGGCCCGCGCTCGGCAACAAGAGCTCGCGCAGGGAGCGCAGTCCGTCGTCGTAGTAGCTCTTGCTCAGGCCTGCCCGGTAGTTCATGACCACCAGGGCCCGGCCGATGCTCTCCTTGGCCCGCAGGTTGTGGGGGTCGAACTCGAGGGCCGACTCGAGAAGCTCGACCGCGCCCGCGTAGTCGTCGCTGGCGAAGGCCTCCTGGGCCGCGGTCAGACGCTCGTCGGCCAGCTGCTTGCGGGTCTTCTCGATCCAGGTCTGCACCACGCCGTTCGAGGGATCGAGCTCGAAGGCCTGGAGGAACAGGGCCAAGGCCTCCTCGGGAGCCTCGTCGAAGCTCGCCCGGCGCCCCTCCCCCATCAGGTAGGCCACCTGGGCACTCACGTAGAGATCCTGGGCCTCGGCGTCCTCGGGTCGCTCGTCGGTGGCGCGCTTCGCGACCTCCAGGGCCTCTCCGAAGCGTCCGTGGCGGATCAGGCGCGCCACGGTCGGGTTGGCTTCCCCCTGGGAGGACGTGCAGCCCCAGCTCGCCCCGAGGGCGACGAGCAGGAAAAGACCCCTCAGGGGGCCCCAAACCGGCATAGGTTGACTCATCTTCGATCTCATAGCCTGGATCTTCGCTCGCGGAAGCACCCTGGACGCCCGGGAAGCGGGGTTCTTCCCCCCGGTTCGGGTCCCTGGACAGGAATCCTCGCGGGCAGCTGGCCGCGGGGCAAGTCAGGACCGCATCGAACCGTACAGAACGACCCCCAGGCTCCCGAAGAACAGCACCGGCAGCCACCCGGCGTGGACGGGCCCGATCTGGCCCTGCATGCCCAGGGTCCGAGCCACGAAATCGGCTCCGAAGTAGCCCACACACAAGAGGAATCCGTGGGCGATGCGCTCCACCGCGCGCCCCCTCTCCTGGACCACCATGAAGGGCAGCCCCACGAGCAGGAGCACCAGTCCCGCCAGGGGGAAGCTCAGGTGAGCGTGGAAGAGGGTGCGGTACTGCGTGTTCGAGGGATCGCGCTCGAGCAAGCGCCACACCTCGGACAGGGACAGGTCGATCGGGTTCTCCAGCCCCTTGTGCTCGAGCTCGATGTCCTCGGGCCGAATCTCGAGCCCGAGGACGTCGACCGAGGTCCGGCGCAGCTCCAGCTTGGCGGACTCGACCTTTTGACCCCCGACCAGTCGCCAGAGCTGGGAGGCGGAGTCCCAGATGGCCCGCTGCGCATGCACGGCCGTGGAGAGCTCTCCGTCGCGCACCCGGAACGAGATCCCGCGCATCTCCGGCACGTCCCCCGGCCGGGTGGCCGGCTGGAACTCACCGATGCGCAGGAGTCGGCCGCGAGCATCCTTGGCCCAGAAGTTCTCGTAGACCGGGGCCTCGCGACGCTCGGTCAGGTAGTCCAACAGGAGCGCCTTCCTGCGCCCCATCCCCTCGGTGACGCCCTCCCGCAGGAAGAGCATCCCGGCCCCGAGCACGATGGCCCCGAGGAAGACCGGCGCGAAGACGCGCCGCGAGCTGACGCCGGCGTTGAGGGCGGCGACCACCTCGTTGAAGCGGGCCAGCTTGGTGGCCGTGAACAGGCCGGCGACCAGGGTGACGAAGGGAGAGACCTGCAGGTACAGGAAGGGCAGCTGCAGGGCGTAGAACAGGGCGACCGTGGAACCGGCGGGGACCTGGCCGTCGTCGTCCGGCTGGAGGTAGTCGTCCAGGTTGGCCGTCATGTCGAGGATCATGTAGAGCCCGACGACCAGGAAGAAGGCGGTCAAGTAGGAGAACAGGAACAGCCGACCGACGTAGAGGTCGAGGCGTCCGAAGACCTTGAGCCGCACGCGCTTCATCGCCACAGGACTCGCCGCAGGAGAACGAAGGCGGCGATCGCGAACAGGGCGTTGGTCGCCCAGGCGGCCGCCAGGGGCGGGACGGTGCCCACCACCGCGAGCTCCTTGCCCAGACGCAGGGCGAGGACGTAGTAGAAGAAGGCGTAGCCCACGGCCCCGGTGAAGGCGCTGAGCTGGGTCCCGCTGCGCAGGTGCAAGCCGGTGGGGATGCCCAGCAGGAGGAACACGAGGTAGGTCGCCGAGAGGGCGTGGCGACGGTGGATCTCGTAGACGAACTCGCGCGCCTTCTCCTGGTCGAGCTCGCCCGAGCGCACGCTGGTCTGCAGCTCGGCGCTGGTCAGGTACTTGGCCTTGCCCTTGTCCTTGCCGCGGAATGGGCTCAGCTCGTCGATCGACAGGCGCAGCTCCGGGGACTGGTTGTAGGGGTTGGCGCTATCGGTCAGGGCCTGGGCTCCTTCGAAGCGCACGACCAGGGCTCGCCCCTCGACCGCGAACTCGGCCCGATCCGCGATCAGGGTGATCTCCTCGCCTTCCTTGTCCGGCAGGCTCAGGATCACGTCCTCGAAGAGCGGCCCCTGCCGGCGATCGGCCTTGATGGAGAAGTTCCCGAAGGCGAACTCGGTGCGGCCCTGGCCGAGGGTCTTCAGGGCTTCCTCCTCGGCCCGCCGGATGAAGGTGCGCTGCAGGTACTTCCACTCGGGGGTGATCGTGGAGAGCAACCAGTTGGTCCCCAGCCCCAGGGGGATGGCGATCAGGAGCCCGGGCAGGAGCACGCGCGTGGGATGGATGCCCGCCATGCGAATGGCCGTCCATTCGTGATCCGCCCCCAGCCGACCGTAGGTGGCCACGACCCCCAGCAGGAAGGCCATGGGCAGGAGGTAGGGCACCAGCTCGACGATCACCAGCGGCAGGTAGTCCGCAATGGCCGAGAGGCTCACGCCCCCGAGCTTGTAGATGGCCTGGATCGCCACGCTGGGCATGACGAGCATGCTGATCCCGAGCAGGGAGAACCCCGCCGCGTAGAGCAGCTGACGCAGGATGTAGAGCTGGAGCGTCAAGCCCCCGATTCTAGGAAGCGTCCGACGAAGTTCCGACCGACAACGGACACGAACTCGAGAACCCGGGACCGGAGCGGGCCCTGGACGCTCGACACGGGCCTATGATGGCGCCGTGAGTCAGCGCACGAGCGTCCTCAAGCAGAATCCGGCCCGCACGGTCCTCTGGGTCGAGGGCTCTGCGTCCTCGGGGCCCAGGGTCGTCAAGCGCTTCCACCATCCACAGCCCCTGCGCGCCCTGCGGGATGGACCCCGGGCCCGCAGGGAGCATCGCATGCTGGAGGCCCTGCACGCCGCCGGCCTGGCCGTGCCCGAGCCCCTGGGACTGGAGCGCACGGCCGAAGGGTGGGAGGTCCACATGCGGTGGATTCCAGGCGCCAGGCCGCTCGACGAGTTGGCCGAGGATGGGGAGCTCACGCCCGACCTGCCGCGCGCCCTGGGTCGCTCCCTGGCCCACCTGCACGAACTCGGAATCGAGCACCGCGACCTGCACCCGGGCAACGTCCTCGTGTCGGAGCAGGGCACGGCCTTTCTCGTGGACTTCGCGCGCGCTCGCCGCCGGGCGCGCCGACCTCCCCGGGACCTCTCGAGGGATCTGGAGGTGCTCGCCGCCGGCAGCCG
>JAUIEE010000487.1 GCA_030428965.1 bacterium
CCCTTCCCCAGACCCTGTGCATGGGAGCCTCCTTCCCGATCCTGGTGCGGGTCGTCATGGAACACCACCGCGAGGTCGGCTCGATCGTCGGGCGCGCCCTGGCCTGGAACACCCTCGGGGGCGTGTTCGGCTCGGCCGTGGCGGGCTTCTGGTTCCTCGACGACCTGGGCCTCGAGGCGGGCGTCCTGATCGTCGCCGGCCTCACGGCCTTGATCGGCATCGGACTGTGCGTCTCGTCGCCTTCGTTCCGTCCCGCCAGCTGGGGGCCGATCGGAGCCCTGGTGGCGATCCCCGGCGCCCTGCTGGTGGTGAGCCCGCTCGAGCTGCCCGAGTCGCTCCTGGCCCTGCACTTCGCTCCCCATCCGGGCATTCGCATCCTGGAAACCAAGCCCTCGGTGCACGGCACGGTCACGATCACCGAGGACGCCAACCAGGAACGCCTGGTCTGGATCAACAACTACTGGGTCGCGCGGGAGACGAGCCACCTGGCCTTCGGCTACATCCCCTGGATCCTGCACCCGGGCCCGGTGAAGTCGGGGCTCGGGGTTTGTTTCGGAACCGGCCGCACCTTCGGAGCGCTCCTGAACGCCGGGGTCGAACAGCTGGACCTGGTCGAGATCAACCCGGCCGTGGTCGCCATGAGCTCCACCTGGCTCTCCCGCTCGAACCACGGGGTGACGTCCAACCCGCGGGCGAACATCATCTTCGACGACGGGCGCAACTACATTCGCTACGCCGACAAGAAGTACGACCTGATCACCCTGGAGCCGCTGCAGATGTTCCAGAAAGGAGTGGTCTACTTCTACACCGAGGACTTCTACCGCGAAGCCCGGGCGCGCATGAACGAGGGGGCCGTGCTCTCCCAGTGGCTGCCCTACTACATGCTCGGGGAGCGCGAGTTCAAGTCGATGATCAAGACCTTCCTGTCGGTCTTCCCGAACGCTCTGCTGTGGTCGAGCCCGAGTGAGACGGTCTTGCTCGGCTACAACGTCGATGCGCCCCACGCCGACTTCGACGTGCAGGAGATCCTGGGCCGGGCGTCCATGCCCCAGGTGGGGCGCGACCTGGCCCAGTCCCAGTTCGCCCAGGCCTACGACGTCTTCACGTTCACCCTGGTCGACGGGGACGGACTGAGGCGTCTGAGCGAAGGGGGCACGGTCTACACCGACGACGTCCCCACCCTGGAGTTCACCGCCGCCAGGAACGGGGGCGAGTTCGAGCGCAACTCGCTCTTGATCCAGGCCAACCTCGTGCCCCTCGACCGGGTCTACTCGTTCCCCGACGCGCAGGTCGGCCAGGACATCACGCGCTTGCGCAACACCCTGTTCGACTTCCAGGGCAACCCCCAGGTCCGCAACCAGACGATCCAAGAGCTGCGCCAACGGCTCGCGGAGACGGCCAAGCCGGCGCGCTAGCTCGGTCGCCGCTGTCGCCCGGACGCTCCGGGTCAGGTAGCGTATGGAGGACCTGGGCGCGTGTTGCGGCCCCGGGCCCCTATGCGCCGCACTCCTCGTCCCGTCCTGCGCCCTGTCCTCGGAGGGCTTCTCGGCCTTCTCTGTGGGTGCGGCTCCGAGGACTCGGCCCATGCCAGGTGGGTGAACCTGGCCGCGGGCTTTCGACCTTCCGATCCTGCGGCCCTGGTCGAGGCCTGGGCCGGGTCGGGCATCACGGTGCGCTCCTCGGCGCAGGAGGCCGGTGTGTGGGTCGATTGGACGATCGCCGCGGAGGAGTGGAGCCCGGCAGGTGCCGGCGATCTATGGTCGGCGCCCCTTCCCGGTCGCGCGGGCTTTCAGCATCACCTGGGTCGCAGGATCGCCCTGCGACTGGGGGACGTGGAGCTCGACGAGGTGACCTGGCAGGACCTGGGCAGCGCCGATCTGAGCAAGCCTGGTCAGTTCGCCTTCGGACCTCAGCTGCGCGTGAAGCTGAACGTCGGGGAGAGGCCCCGGGACGGCGTGTTCTCGGTCTACCTGGAGCGGGGCATGCCCGCCGGGGAAACCTGGCGCGCGTTCTTCGACGGGATCGTGGCCGATGGCCTGACCCTCTGGCCGGGGGAACAGACGCGCAGGACCGCCGACGTGGCGCCGGAATCGGTCCTCAGCTTCACCAGCGTGTACCGTCCGCTGGTCGGGAGCTCGGCCGAGTTTCGCGTCTCGCTGAACGGTGAGTTGCTCTACGAGTTCCAAGCCGGCTCCAGCGAACGCCAGGAGCACCGCATCGACCTTCCGCCCGCGGGCCTGCGGGGGGCGGAGCTCTCCTTTGAGGTGCGCGGGGACCCAGGTGTCGCAGCTCTGCTCGTTCCCACGATCGGTCCCAGGAACGTCGGAGACTACGGACGCCGTCCCTGGGGCCAGGAGCGTCCCGACCTCGTGCTCTTCCTGGCGGACACCTTCCGCGCGGACAACCTGGCCGTCTACGGCGGCGAGGCGGACACGACGCCCGAGCTGAATCGCTGGAGCGAGCGCTGCGTGCGCTTCCTCCAGGCCCGCAGCCCGGGGCTGTGGACCCTGCCTTCCCACTCGTCGATGTTCTCCGGGGTCTTTCCTCCCCAGCACGGCGCCGAGGAGAAGGAGCGCATCCTCTCCCCGGACCTCTCGACCCTGGCGGAGGTCCTCGGGGGCTACGGCTACCGCACCGCGGCCATCACCGATTCGGGCTTCGTGTCCCGCTACTACGCGATGGACCAGGGTTTCGGCTGGTTCGAGGAGCGGGAGAACGCGCGCTGGGACCTGAAGGCCACCCTGGAGGAGGCCGACCGCATTCTCGAGCGCGACGACGGGCGGCCGCTGTTCCTGTTCGTGCACACCTACCGCACCCACAACCCCTACCGGACGGGCCCCGAGGAGAGCCATCGGGAGTGGAAGGAGTTCATGCGCCGACGCCGGGAGACGCGGGTGCAGCGCAACAAGGACGACCCCGAATTCCAGCCCGTTCTCCAGTCGCTGGCCCGGGACTTCCTCGGCCTCTACCGCAAGGGGGCGAGCGCCCTGGATGCCCAGGTGGCTCCCTGGTTCGAGGCCCGCGCGCAGGAGGGGCTCTTCGACCAGGGCGTGCTGGTCTTCACGAGCGATCACGGCGAGGCGTTCTTCGAGCACGGTGACCGGGGGCACCAGGGCGCGCCCTACGACGAGAAGATCCGCGTGCCGCTCTTGTTGTTCGGCGGCGGCCTGGAACCGCGGGACGAGCTGCGCGGGGCCAGCCTGATCGACGTGCCCCGAACGCTGGCCCAGCTCGCCGGCGTTCCCGCCCCGGAGGCCTGGGGCGGACAGTCGCTCCTCTCGCCCGAGGACGAGCGCAGGCTCTACAGCTTCCACCTCGAGGACGGGCAGCGTCACCTGGCGATCCTGGACGGCGAGCGCAAGGTGATCGCTCGGCCGCTGCCCGGGACCCTGGCGGCAGGGGAGTTCGACGCGGCCTTCGAGATTCTGGCTGATCCCGGGGAACAAGAGCCGGCGACGCCCACCGACCCCTGGCCCGCCCAGCTGTGCCGCACGGTCGCGCCCGAGGTGCAGGTGCTGCTCGAGCCCGTGGTCGACCCCGGTTCGGTGGAGCTGTCCGACGACCTTCGCCGCAGGTTGGCCGAGATCGGCTACGGGGACTGAGCGGCTCG
>JAUIEE010000488.1 GCA_030428965.1 bacterium
CGGGATCGTGTTCGGGATCGGCGAGCTCCTCGAGGGCTACGTCTTCATCCCCAAGATCATCGGCGACAGCCTGGGGCTGCATCCCCTGGTCGTGATCTTCGCGCTCCTGGCGGGAGGCGCGGCCTTCGGGATGTTCGGCGTGCTGATCGCCCTGCCCCTGACGGCCTCCCTGGTGATCCTGGTGAGCGAGTTCGTGCTGCCCGCCCTGCGCAAGTCGGCGGAAGAGACCTAGGGAGAACTTGCGGGAAGGACGTGCGTCGAGCTTCGTCCCTCCCGCCGAGCGATCAGTTCTCCTCGGCCTTCTCGAGCAGGCGCAGGACCTCGTCCAGCTCCTCTTCGGAGAGGCCGTTCGGCCGGTTGCGGGCGTCCTCGATCAGGGCACGGGCCTGGCGCAGATCCGCGCCGACCGGTCCGCTGAGCTGGGCCAGCTCGTGCGCCCGTTCACTCAGGCCCACGTCGAACAGCGGCCGGAACTCGGCCACGTCGTCGGTGGTCTGTCCCAGCTCCTCGAGGGCGACCTCGATCGCCTTCTGCAGCTGCGGGTCCTCGACGAAGTCCCCGCGCGGGAACTCCCGACCCAGGGCGTCCTGCACCCGGCGACGGATCTCCTCGCGGATGACGCGGCGCACGTCGCCTGTGCCCAGGGACGTGTCGAGGGAGGCGTAGAAGTCGTCGAACCCGGGGTAGAGGCCGGTGTCGAGGCCGTCGTTCACGGCCAGGTGCCCGAACAGCTCCTGGTTCGCGTCCCAGTGCTTGTCGACGTAGTCCCGAATGTGCCCTTCGTCGTACAGCCGACGCTGCTCGTCGAACTTCCAGCGCTCGATCGTGGGCGTGTCGACCACGAAGTCGGGCTCGACGCCCCCCATGCTCAGGATGTTGCCTTCGTCGTCGAGCTCGCGGTGAATCGAGTCTCCCTTGGGCAGGAGATAGCGCGCGATGGTCAGCTTGAGGCGCGGGGCGTAGTCGACCTCGCCGTCACCGTCGTGGTCGACCGTGATCTTCTCCCAGTTGTCCCAGGCGCCGTTGCGGTTGGTGTCCTGCCACTCGTCCTGGGGCACGCCCACCGGGATGAGCTGCTGGACCGAGCCCTTGCCGAAGGTGGTCTTGCCGATGAGGGTGGCGCGATCGTGATCCCGCAGGGCTCCGGAGACGATCTCCGAGGCCGAAGCCGTGAAGCGGCTCGTGAGGATGACCACCGGGACGCCCTCGGGCAGAAGGGCCTTGGTGCGGGTCTTCAGGTGCTCGGGCGGGCGGCCGCGGCCTTCGGTGGTGACCACCAGCTTGCCGGGATCGAGGAACAGGTCGGCCACGTCCCGGGCCTGGGTCAACAGTCCACCTGAGTTGTAGCGCAGGTCCAGCACCAGGGCGCGCATGCCGTCCGCCTTCATGCGCTCGATGTCCTCCTTCATGCCGGCCATGGCCTGGCGGCTGAAGGTGGAGAGCTCGAGCAGGCCGATGCCGCCGGGCAAGAGCTGGGAGGAACCGGCCGGGATGTCGATCTTGCGGCGCGTGACCTCGAAGACCATGTCCTCGGTCGGACGGTCGATCAGCTCGCTGTCCATGCCCCGGCGCCAGATGTACAGCTTGGCCGTGGTGCCGGGCTTGCCCTTCAGGCGCTTGATGATCTCGTCCACGGGCTTGCCGAGGGTCGGCCAGTCGTCGATGCGGACGATCTTGTCGTCGGTCTTGAGGCCCGCCTCGTAGGCCGGTCCCGAGTAGATCGGGCGCACGATCGTGAAGAGGCCGTTGTCGGGGTCCTCGTTCACGTAGGCGCCGATGCCGCTGTACTCCGCTTCGAGGTCCTGGAAGAACTTGGAGTAGGCCTCCGAGGACAGGTAGCTCGAGTGGGGGTCCATCCAGCGCAGCATGCCCTCCATCGCCGCGGCGACGAGATCCTCGCGCGTGACCTTCGAGCCTTCGAGGTGCATGTTGTTGATCATCTCGAGCACGAGGTTGAACTCGTCGAGCTCGGGCGGAACGGAGCGGTTCTCCGCCGCCAGGTCCTTCAGGCGCCGCTCGGTCGTCTCCTTGTAGCGCTCGCGCTTGATGTAGGCGGAGGCCAGGGACCCGCGCATGTCCGGTAGGCGCTCGAGGCGTTCGAGCTCGCGCCGCAGCAGGCCTTCGATCGGCTGGGCGGTCGAAGCCAGGGCCAGGGCGCCCTTGGCGCGCAGCTCGGGGTCCGACGACTTCAGGAAGGTGCGCATTTCCTGGAGCGCGTCCTTGCGCTGGGAGCCGCTGCCGACCGTGTAGGCGCTCTGGGCGAAGCGCAGACGGTAGTCGGGAGAGCGGGTGGCGTCCCGGGCAGCGACGAGCATCTCGTCGGTCAGGGAGTCGCGGGTGGAACGGGAGAGTCCGCGGAAGATCGGGTCACCGAGGATGGCGCCGGCACCCTGGGCGGCTTCGGTGTCCCCGGAGGAGATGAGCGGCTTGAGGAGGTTGCTCAGGGACGAGATGTCCGGGTCGTCTCCCTGCAGCCGGCAGGCCACCAGGAACAGGGTGCCGCGGGGAGAGATCGTGCCCTCGTCCAGGAGGTCGTCCAGCACGCGGTCCAGGGCGCCTTCGGTGCCGAAGTCATCGGCTTCCCGCAGCTCGAGGGCCTTGCCCCACAGCTCGAAGACGGGCATGTCGCCGGCCGATGCGGCGATGGAGCTCACCTGGTTCGCCAGTTCTCCGGACTGGGGAAGGGGGAGCGCTGCAGCGAGGGAGGCGACAGACAGCGCGGTTCCGAGCGCCAGGGCAGCGGGGGAGAAGGCAGTGAACCGTTTCGACATGGGCAGGTCTTCCAGGAGGATGGAACAGGTTGTCGGGGAGGCTGGCCAGGGGGGCTACTCTAGAGTATTGCCACCGGGGCTACGGGCATGAGTCTTTTGATGCGAGCCTCTTCGGGGTGCTATTTCGTACAACCCGGGCCTCCTACAGGAGCCGAACCAGGGGGAAGAGCGAATGGAACCGGACCAATCCGATACAAACGGGCCCGATGAAATCCCCGGACTGAGCCATGTCGAGGGCCAGCGGGCACGGATGGTTCCTGTAGGGTCCAAGCCGGTCACGTCCCGTGAGGCCCTGGCCCGGGTGAGCCTGGCCTTCCCACCCGGCTCTCTGGCCCGGATCCTGGCGGGCGAGGGTCCTAAGGGAGCCTGGCCCGCGATCGAGGAGGTGGCTCGGGTGGCGGGCATCCTGGGGGCCAAGGATACCGGCCGCCTGATCCCCATGTGCCACCCCTTGGGCCTGGACCACGTCGAGATCGTGTTCGAGCCCGACGCGGACCGGGACCGGGTGGAGATCCGCTGCCGTGCCGCCTGCGAGGGGAAGACCGGGGTCGAGATGGAGGCCATGACGGGCGCCAGCCTGGCGGCCCTGACCGTGTACGACATGACCAAGGCCATGGGGCCGGGTACCCGCATCGAAGGCCTGGAGCTGCTCGAGAAGCGCGGCGGCCGGCGCGGCACCTGGAAGAGGGGAGATCCCGGATCCTGACGGTTGTTTTTCGCCGTTCCCATCGAGCCGGGGGCGGAGGCCGGACGAAAACTCCCGTGGGGAACTCGCAAGGCTTCAGGGGGATTCATGGGGAGTGGAACGGCG
>JAUIEE010000489.1 GCA_030428965.1 bacterium
CGTTGGCGATCCGATCGGTGCAGCCGGCGGTGTAGGCGGTGGGCGCAGGCAGCGGATCCGCGGGGCAGCTGCCGCCGCCGGCGGCGCCCTTCAGCGCCTCGAGGGCGCTGCGGCCCACGTAGTACAGCGCCGCGAGCTGCTTGACGCTGCGCAGTGGCCGCGCGGCGAGGATGCTCTCCACCGCGCGCCGATCGAGGGCGAGCTCCACGTCGAGCGTGCCCTCGCTGGCGTCGTTTCTGACCGGCCGTTTCGCACTGACGCCGGCGGGTTTCGTTTTGCCTTTCGTGGCCCTGGCCCTGGCCCTCGTGCGCTGGGCCTTCACGGTCGACTCGCCGGCCGCGGTGCTGGCGGGCTACCTGTTCCTCTATGGGGCTTCGCGCACCCTGCGTACGATCCTCGAGGTGGACCGCCTGTTGCCGCGCACGCTGCTGGCCGCGTTGTTCTCCTACGGCCTGGCCTTCTTCCTGCACACGGCCCGGGCCTTTCGGCTGCAGTCCGAAGGGCTCGTCCTGAATCCGGCCGCCTCCCCCTGGCCCATGGCCCTCATGACGGCGCTGGTGTCCCTGGCCGCGCTGCCGCTCTTCACCCGACTGCCCGGGCTCAAGCCCCTCTGGAGTCGGGCGTGATCGGACGCCGCACCCAGCCGCTGCTCGTCCTGTGTTTCCTGGGCGCCGGGTTTCTCATCCTGCGCCTGCACGAGCTGCAGGTCGAGAAGCACGCCCTGTGGGCTCGCGAAGCTGCGCGCCTGGTCCACTCGGGGACCGAGATTCCCTACCGGCGCGGTGCGGTGCGCGACCGCAACGGGATCGTCCTGGCACGGGACAAGGGCACCTACGAGCTGGGCCTGGTCTACCGCCAGTTCCGACGCGGGCATCCCCTCGGCCTCCTGGCCCACGGTCGCTCGCTGATCGAGGAGCGCGCCGTGCACCTGCAGGAAGCGCGGGACTTTCTGCCCCAGTGGACACTCGATCTGGTCTCGCTCTCCCCGGCCGAGTTGAAGCGCTACGCCGAGGGCGAGGGGCAACTGATCGAGGGCATCCAGGGGGCCGATCGGCCGATCCGTGCCCGTCGGGCCGCCGACCTGGGCTACTACATCCGGCGCCTTCTGGATCTGGACTCGAGGGACTGGAAAGACCTGGAGAAGGCCGTCATCAAGGAGGAGCGTGAGCACAGCTACCTGGCGCTCGCCGCGCGACACGCATTCTCCCAGGAGCTGACCGAACAGGAGCTCTGGAATCGAATCGAGAAGCGACTCGTCGAGTCCATGTCGCGCCTCGATCGCCTGGCCGAGGAGCTCTACGGGAGCGAGCTTTCCCCCGGGCCCATGAGTGCCCTGGATCGACTGGTCCAGGAGCTCGAAGAGGCGCGCAGCTGGGTCGAGGACGCCTCGGCGTCGAAGCTGTTCGAAGAGGCCGCGGGTTTCCCACCGGGCCGCCTCCTGCCGGAAACCCTGCTGGACAACTTCGACCTGTCCTGGATCCAGCGCATCCTGGCCTGGGATTCCCATCGCCTGGAGGCCTGGGCGGAGACCGGCCGGCGGGCGTGGCTCTCGAACTGGCGCGACGGCTACGCCCTGCCGCGCATCATGGCCGAGCTGCGTCTGGATCCGGCCTTTCACCCGGGGCCCGACGACGTGCTCGATCGCCTGGCCTCCATCTTCGGCGCCGAGGGGAGCGTCGAATCCGCCCTGGATGGGCGCGCGCCCCAGTGGCGCAGCCTGGATCGACTGGCGGTCTACGCCGACGTCGTGGGCAACCTGCGGGTTCCCCTCGTGCCTCCTCCCGTGGCCCTGGGCTTCCAGGATCCCGAGCTGCGCGCCGCCGACCCGGTGGAGCCGTGGTCCCTCGTGGACCGGGCCTGCGACCGACCCGGCGTGGGACGCAGCCTGGCGGCCTACCTGCGGGGCAAGCGCTGGTCCGACGCGGAGAGCGCCTCCAAGCTCGCCACCGAGATCGTGGACCACTGGGAGAGCCGCTTTCAGCAGGGCCTCGCGGCCGCTCTCGAGAACAGTCGCGCCGCCGCGCGGGACAGGGACCTCTCCCCGGGCGGCCGATTGGCCTTTGCCGAGGGATCCCTCGATCGCGCCCTCGAACGGGCCGATTACTACCTCAAGGACTACGGGACACGCTCACGCCGGCTGCAGCGCGGGGAGCCCGACTACGCGGTCGTGTACCTGCTCACCCGCTACGAGGAGTCCTACCCCGGTTTCGTGGCCCGTCACTCGCGTTCGCGCGTCTACCTGACCCTGGAAGGGGATCCTGGACCGCTCGCCTCCGAGCTGATCGGGACGGTTTCGTCCCCCGACGTCTACGATCTCCAGCGCCAGCGCCTGACCGCCCGTCGCTTCCGGGAGCTGCGCAACCTGCCGGACCGTTCGGACGACGAGGAGCGCGAGCTGACGCGCCTGGTGGGCATGGTCGTCCTGCACGACGAGAAGCAGGGCGTCGAGGGCGTCGAGGGGTTCTGGGACAACGAGCTCGCGGGAACGAACGGCTACCGGGAGGACTGGGGGCTCCAGGACGCCGTCGAGAGCGACTTTGAGGGGCCGGTGCGCGAGGTGGTCGACGGGGAAGACGTCTTCTTGACCCTGGACGTTCGGCTTCAAAGGGCCGCAGAGCGAACCCTGCGCGACCCCGAGCCGGCCCTCGAGGACCCCGACTACGACACCATCTGGCAGCAGAATCCCGTCGGAGCGATCTGCCTGGTCTCGGTGAACGGCGAGGTCCTGGCCGCCGCCTCCGAGCCCAACGCCCGCTCCGAGCTGGGGGAGTTCGCCGCGGGGCAGAGGCAAGAGCTGATCGAGCGGACCCTGCGCCAACCCACCTTCCAGCCGCCGGGCTCGGTCTTCAAGCCCTTCGTCGCGGCCCACGCTCTGCAGTCGGCCGGCCTCGACCCCGAGTGGGAGGTGACCTGTGCGGAGATCGAACGGGGGGGAGCCGGCTACGTGGACGTTCGCTGTCACCGGCGATCGGGACACGGGAAGGTCGATCTGCACGACGCCCTCGTCGGCTCCTGCAACGCCTACTTCGCCGCGCTGGGGGAGAAGCTCGGGGACCAGGACTTCCGGCGCCTGATCGAGCTGTTCGGCTTCGGACGCCCGACCGGGGTCCGCACGGCACCGAGCTGGAGTCCCGAGACGGTCCGGCGCATCGGCTTGCTCGAGGACGTGCCGCGCATCTTCGCCCATCGCCTGGGGGACTTCGAGCGGCGCCTGGCGGGCAATGGGCTGGGCGTGGTCGATACGACCCCGATGCAGATGGCGCGGGCGACCCTGGCCCTGGCCACGGGCCGCCTGGCCGATCTGCGCCTGGTGCGCAAGATCGGCGACCGGCCGATCGAACCGGGGGCGGCGCCCGGCGTCGAGCTCGACGACGAGGTCTTCGAGCGCATCCACGGGGCGATGGAGGCTGTGACCAGCGACCCCAAGGGCACGGCCTACGCCGCCCTGCGGCCCGAGGTCCTGGGCTTCCGAGTGTCCGCCAAGACCGGCAGCGCCGATTTCACCAGCCGCAGCCGCACCGACGATCGTCCCGGGGGACGTGTCCGCAAGCACACCTGGGTGACCGGCTGGCTGCCCCC
>JAUIEE010000490.1 GCA_030428965.1 bacterium
CCTTTTGCCACCACCCCGGGTGAACGCTTGTACCGCAGCGGTGACCTGGCCATGCACTTACCTGCCGCGGACGGCGGCCCCGTCGACACCTCCGTGCGCCTGGGGCGCGGCAGCGCCGTGACCGGACGGCCGGCCTGGGGGGCGGAGTGAAGCTCGGCTGTCTCGCGTCCGTTGCCGGTGCGCTGCTCCTGGCCTGTTCACCCGGGCCCGCGCGGCCTCCCTTCGACCTGACCGGCGTGCAGGCGGGAGTCCGCCACAAGATCGAGCAGCAGCGCGAGAAGGTGAACGCGGAGCCGCTCCAGGCTTCCGGTTGGATCCGACTGGCGATGGTCCTCGACGCCCACGGCTTGCTCACCGAAGCCGAGGACTGCTACCGCGCCGCCCTGGAGCGGGCGCCGGAGGATTTTCGCACGCTCTACAACCTGGCCAGCGTGCTGGAACTGCAGCGTATCGCGCCGGCGGAACGCCTGGCGCTCCTGGACCAGGCCTCCGGTTCGAATCCGTCCTACGCTCCGCTTGCCTGCCGCCTGGGAAAGGCCCACGGGGAGCTGGGGGCTCTGGAGGAAGCCGAAGCCGCCTACCTGCGAGCCATTCAGCTCGATCCGACCCTGGCCCTGGCCCATCGCAGCCTTGGACTCTTGCTCCTCGACGCCGACCAGGCGGGCCGCGCCTTGCCCTACCTCGAGCGTGCGGCCCTCCTCGCCCCCCGGGACGGACCGACCCACGCGGCCCTGGCCCAGGCGTTGCGGCGATCGGGGGACAAGGAACGGGCCCTGGCGGTCGGCACGAAGGCGCGCCTCCCGGAGTCCGTCGATCTGCCCGATCCGGTGCGAGCCCAGGTCTACCAGCTGGCCTCGAGTGCCTCCGATCACTTCGCCCGGGCGCGGGTCGCCTTCCAGGAGGGGAACACTCCGGAGGCGATCCGACTCTTGAAGCGCGCGGCCCAGTCCACGCCCGACGATCCCCAGATTCAGCTGTGGTTGGGGCGCGTGCACATGCGCGAGGATCCGGCCGAAGCTGCCCGCTACTTCGAACGTGCTCTGGAGCTGAAGGAGGATTCGACCGCCGCCCATCTCTACCTCGGAGAGCTTCTGCTCGGGAGCCGGGGGGGCAAGGCCGTCGGCCATTTCGAACGGGCGGTCGAGCTGCAGCCCAACAACTTCACCGCCCGGGCCCTGCTCGGTCAGGCTTACCTGCAGCAGGCGGACCTGAACCCCGCCCTGGAGGCTTTCGAAGCTGCCTGGGAGGGCTACCGCGCCGCCCCTTCCTCCGATGCGCGCTTTCCGGCGCTGCTCGAGGCGGGCGTTCGGATCCTGGAGCAGACGGGCCCCTCGGAGGTCGCGCGGCTGTGGCGTGATCGGCTCGATTCCATGGAGAGACCGTGAGTCTGCGGCTTGTCTGGATGTTCGCGCTCTTGGGGGTGCTGTCCTGCGGAGCCGAGGAGCGAAGCGACGCCGCCGTCCACGAGGAGTTCCAGCGCATCGCCGACTCGCTCTATCAGGGGCACAACCGTTACCTGGGGCAGGCGCGCCTGGGGGAGCTCGAGGCCCGCGCCCAGGCGGCCGACCTTTCGCCCTCCGCGGCCACCGAAGCGCGCCTCGAGCTGGCCCGGGGACTGTTGGAGCAAGGGCAGGTCGAGAGGGCCATCGCGGAACTCGAAGACCAGATGGCCCAGCAGGGACGCAGTCTCTCCCTGGCCCTCGTGCGTCTGCTCGGGATCGCCTACCTGCGGCAGGCCGAGGTGGAGAACTGCATCCAGCGCTACAACGCCGAGTGCTGCTTGTTCCCGTTGGAAGGTGGCGCCCTCCACGGTCGGAGCGAACCGGCGCAGCGAGCCTTCGACATGTTCACGGGGCTCCTGCGCGCGCGCCCCGAGGACCTGGGAACGCGCTGGCTCCTGAACCTGAGCGCCATGGCCCTGGGCCGTTACCCCGAGGGCGTGCCCGAGGCCCAGCGCTTGCCTTCCGATGCGTTTGCGAGCGAGGTGGATCCGGGGGTCTTCCCCAACGTGTCCAGTGAGTGGGGCCTGGACGACTCGAACCTGTGCGGTGGGGTCCTGGTGCAGGACTTCGACGGGGACCTCCGGCTCGACGTCATGACCTCGAGCTACGACCCGCGCGAGCCCCTGCGGCTCTACCTGAATCGTGGCAAGGGGAGCTTCGAGCGGGTCTCGCCGCAAGAGGGATGTGCCGGTCAGCTGGGTGGGTTCAATCTGATCGGTGGGGACTACGACAACGACGGGGACGTGGACGTCTTCGTCCTGCGTGGAGCCTGGCTCTACGAGGACGGTCGCATTCGCAACAGCCTCCTGCGCAACGAGGGAGAAGGCCGCTTCCGCGACGTGACCCACGAGGCCGGCCTGGCGGAGCCCAGCGCGCCGACCCAGACCGGAGCCTGGGGGGACTTCGACGGGGACGGTTTCCTGGACCTCTATGTCGGAAACGAGTCCCGCAAGGGCCGCGAAGCGGAGGGCGACTACCCGTCCCAGCTGTTCCTCAACCGGGGGCAGGGCGAGTTCCTGGAGGTTGCGCAGCGCGCCGGAGTGACCAACGACCGCTATGCCAAGGGCGTCACGGTGGGGGACTACGACCGCGACGGAGACCTCGACCTGTACGTGTCCAACGTGGGGCGCAACCGCCTCTACGAGAACGACGGTCAGGCGACCTTCGAGGACGTGGCGCACCGGGCCGGAGTGGTCGAACCTGCCCGACGAAGCTTCGCCTGCTGGTTCTTCGACTACGACCAGGACGGCGAGCTGGACCTGTTCGTCACCGCCTACGAGGCGGAGATCGCCGACCTGGCCCTCGAGGCCCTCGGCCGTCCGACCCGCGCCACGTCGCCCGAGCTGTACCGCAACCTCGGAGACAGGCGCTTCGCGCGGGTGGCGCGTGAGGTCGGTCTGGACCGGGTCTTCCTTCCCATGGGCGCCAACTTCGGGGACATCGACAACGACGGGTGGCTCGACATGTACCTGACGACGGGGGACCCCAAGTTCGAGTCGCTGATGCCCAACGTGCTCCTGCGCAACGCGCTGGGAGAGCGCTTCCAGGACGTGACCCGAGCCACGCGTACCGGTCACCTGCAGAAGGGGCACGGCATCGCCTTCGCCGACCTCGACCAGGACGGGGACCAGGATCTCTTCCACCAGCTGGGGGGCTTCTTCCCCGGCGATCGCTTTCGCAACGCCCTGTTCCTGAATCCGGGGCACGCAGGCCGCTACCTGGCCCTCGAGCTGGTCGGGGTGGACTGCAACCGCAGTGCCATCGGCGCGCGGGTCGAGCTGGACGTCGATGGCCCCGGTGGGAGGCGCACGCTCTACCGTCACGTGGGATCGGTCAGCAGCTTCGGAGGTTCCCCACTGCGCCAGGAAATCGGGCTCGGGGATGCCACGGTCGTTTCCGAGCTGCGCGTGACCTGGCCCGGCGACCTCGAGCCGGAGCGCTGGGAAGACCTGCCCCTCGACGGACTCGTACGCATTCGACAGGGGAGCGGCTCGTTCGAGCTGCTCGTCCTTCCTCGCTAGCTCGCCGCGGGGAGCAACGAGCCAGGCCGTGGATGGAAAGCGGGGCGCGGGCC
>JAUIEE010000491.1 GCA_030428965.1 bacterium
CGGGGTAGCCGAGCTCGACGCGCACCAGGAAACGATCCAGGGCCGCTTCGGGGATCGGAAACGTCCCGTGAAACTCGATCGGGTTGCGCGTGGCCAGGATCGCGAAGGGCTGTCCGAGGGGCGTGGGCTGGCCGTCGACGGAGACGCTGCCTTCCTCCATGGCTTCCAGGAGGCAAGACAAGGTGCGGGAGCTGGTTCGGTTGACCTCGTCCGCCAGGACCAGGTTGGCGAAGAGCGGACCGGGTACGAACTCGAAGCGTTCTTCGTGGCCACGCCAGACCGAAGAGCCGACGATGTCCGAGGGCATCAGGTCGTTCGTGAACTGGATGCGCTTGAAGTCCAGGTCCAGGGAGCGCGCCAGGGCCCGCGAGAGCAGCGTCTTGCCCGTGCCGGGGATCCCCTCGATCAGGGCATGGCCGCCGGCGAGCAGAGCCACCAGGATCGGATCCAGGACCTCGTCCTTGACCGAGACCACGCTGCGCACGTTGCGCTTGAGCAGCTCGACGGATCCTCGAACGCTGGTCGGACCAGGGGCCTCGGTCGGGCTTTCAGCTGTCTGGCTCACGGGATGCGCACCTCCGGACGGGCGTCTCCAGGCCATCGGAGATCCGGCGGACCCAACTGACGCCATTCCGGGATTCGGACCCTGGCCGTCCGCGAGTGAGCCTATGCGCGAGAAACCTCTTCTGGAGCGGGCGTCTCAGTAGTGAGGGGGACGTTCGGACGAGAGGTCTCGCCCTCCCTCCTCCGTCCCCGTGCCGCCGAGCAGCTGCTCCAGATGCGCCAGGCGCTCACCCAGCCGATCGAGGGTTCGTTCCTGGCTCAGGACGACCTCGTTCAGCGCATCGACCGTATGCTCCAGGAAGCCCAGCTTGGTCTCGAGCTCGACCCGGACCGCGTGGGCCCATTCGGAAGGTTTTGCCATGGCGTCCAGCCTAACCGTAAGCACGAAGGGCTGTCACCGCGCGCGGCAGCCTGGGTACCGAAGTTCAGGCCCATGAACCCTCTCGCCCTCGTTCTGCTCGTCGCCCAGGCAGGCCTGCCGGAGACCGACCTGCGGGCAGGGGAGGTGTTGACCTGGTTGCCGGAGGGGGAAGCCGTCGTCGCGGACCTCGTTCGGGGACAGGTCGTCGATGCCGCGACGGGCCTTTCCGTCCCTGGCGCCCGGGTCGAGCTCTGGACGGAAGAGAACGACGCCGCGGCGGGCGGCCTGCAGCTCATCGGCGCAGCCACGACCGACGGGGAGGGGACTTTCCTCTTCTCGGCCCGACGTGGCGACTCGGTCGGGAGCAAGCTGCTCGTGCACCACGAAGGCTACCTGACCTACCCCGGCACGCTCTCCGATGCCGACCTGATCCGACTCGTGCCTCGTTGCGTCCGTCCGGGCCGCCTGCGGGTCCTGGACATGACCGGGCGTCCCGTGATGGGCGCTCGCATCACATCGACCTACAGCTGTGCCCACGACGCCCCCGCGCTCGACCTGACCACCAATGCGACGGGGGAGGTCACGCTGCCGACGTACGGTCCTCAACCTCACGCCGGCGACCTGCGGATCCAGGCCCCGGGGTTCGCTGGCCTCGAGTACGTTTCCTTGCAGGAACTGCCCGGCCTTCACGGCCCCGACACGGCACAGGTTTGGCTGACCCGCTCGACGCCCGCTGCGGGCCGGGCCCTGGATGCCCGCGGCCGTCCCCTGGGGGAGCAGGTCCTTTGGGTCGTGGACGCTGAAGGGCACCACGTTCCCAGGACGGACTCCCGCGGTGTCTTTCGGATCGAGTCTCCCTACGCTCCCGGGGAGCTGACCGTCTCCCTGCTCGAGACCTCGGCCCGGCACCTCTATTCCGGTCGAATGCCGCGGGAACGCCCCGTGGCCCTGCGTCTGGACGGCGACCGCTGGCCGGATTCGGTTCCCCTGGCCGAGTTCAGGTTCGAGCCGCCTCTGCCGGAGGGAGCCGAGCTCCAGGTCTTCCACTCGGAGGGTTGGTTCTCCAGGGAGGTCGGTTCTTTCCCCGCAGGCTCGGCCATGCTCCTCGTGGGAGGGGCGTTCAGCGGTTGGGAGGAACAGCTGCTGGAGGTCGAGCTCGAACCGGGCCGCGCGACCGTGCTCGAGGTCGAACTCCAGGCGGAGCCCCGACTGCACGTCCATCTGCCCGACGAGCCCCACGGACGCCTGCGCGTGCAGGTCGGAGATCGATCTTCGCAGTTCGACGGGCGAGGGGAGGCGAGCTTCTTCGTTCCCGCGGGAGGCGAGGTCGGAGTGCTCTGGGAAGGGTCTTCCCTGCGGCGACTGCAGCTGCCGCCGCTGCGGGGCGACACGACGGCCGATCTGCGACCGGAGGCCTGTGTCCTGCAGAGCAGCAGGGTGTCATCCCAGCGCTACGAGGTCCTGGTCGAGGTTCCCCGCCTGGCCGAAGGGAGTCTGAACGCCGTGGGCCCCGGGGATCCTCTCGTGGAGCGACTTGGCCCCGAAACCTTCCGGGCGTCCAGCAACCGCAGCTATGGGATGCGCTTGGAGTACCGCGCCCCGGAGCTCTGTCCCAGCACTCGAGTCGTCGTGCCCGGAGAAGGGCGGGTGAAGATGGCACCTGTGTCCCAGACACGCCTGGAGATCCTCTTCCCCGACGGGACCGCGTTCCCCGTGGAAGGCTACTCGCAGACGGACCTGGGCAGCCTCGACCCCGGCCGGCGAACGTTCACCTTGCTCGGACCGACTCGCCGCGCCCGGCTCACCCTGAATCTCTCTCCGGGGGAGGAGCGGCGCATCGTGATCCGTCCCTAGGGGCCGCGGCGCTCGAGCGAGCTGCGTTTCACCGCGGTGCGGCTTACCGCGGGGCCGGGTCGCCGGTTTGCAGCGGCAGAATCCACACGGCGCCTCGCCCGGGGCCGCCGGCGTCGTCCCCGGGAGCTCCCGCCACCAGCAGCATGGGACCGCTCGGGGAGTCCCGTACCGTCGTCATCGATCGTCCCAGGCGGTCGTAGTCCGAAAGGCCGCGCTGCTGCGCTCCGATCTTGGCGTGATCCCGAACCGTTCCCTCTCGGGTCAGGAAGAGGATCCACAGCGCGCCCCGATTGGGTCCGGAGTCGTCGTCTCCCTGGGCACCCACGGCCAGGTCCGGTACCCCGTCGGCATCGAGGTCGCCCACGCAGACCAGGGAATGGCCGAAGAGGTCTCGCTCGTCCAGTTCCCCGCGAAAGCCGCCGGAGCCCGGGCTGATCTTGCGCCGGGCCTTGACCGTGCCGTCGGAACGCAGGAACAACATCCAGACCGCACCTGCGTCCGTGGCGCCGTCGTCGTCGCCCAGGGCACCGACGGCCAGCTCGACGGTCCCGTCGCCATCCAGGTCTGGCAGGCAGGCCAGGCTCGGACCGAGCAGGTCGTTCGTCTCCAGGCCTTCCCAGGCTCCGGGTCGGCCGGGATGCTGTAGGGAGGAGCGCACTTCTCCCTTGGAACCGAGGAACAGGATCCAGACCGAGCCGGGCCCTTTGCCGAGCTGGCTCTCACCGACGGCGAGGTCCGGGGTGCCATCGCCGTTCAGATCTCCGAGCGACGCGAGTCCACAGCCGAACCGGG
>JAUIEE010000492.1 GCA_030428965.1 bacterium
CGCGGGCGTGGAGATCTTGCTGAGCGAGCGTGGGTTGCAGCTCGAAGCCCAGGGCCCGCTCCAACCCACGCTCGCTCAGCAAGATCTCCACGCCCGCGTCGCGCACCATGGAGGCCAGACGCTCGGCGGGCAGGGAGGCATCCAGGGGAACCAGCGTGCCACCGGACTTCCACACGGCGAGCATGCCCGCGATGGCCTGGACACCGCGCCCCGCGAAGAGCCCCACCCCGGTCTCCGGTCCGACGCCCCGGTTCCTCAACCGGCGTGCGAGTCGATTCGACCAGCGGTCCAGCTCGCCGTAGGTGAGCCTGCGATCCTCGTCCACGACGGCCAGGGCGTCACCGTTCAGGATCGCCTGCTCCTCGACCAGCTCGTGCCAGAGCTGCGGGGGAACCTCCTTCTGGGTCTCGTTCGTGGCCGCGATGAGGTCCCGTTCGGCCTGGGAGCGCAGGTCGATCTCCCCCAGGGCGAGATCCGGTTCACTCGTCGCCAGGGCCACGAGATCCCGGTAGTACCCCGCGAAACGCTCGACGGTTTCCTGTTCGAACAGATCGGCGTCCGCCTGCAGCGCCCCGAAGACCTTCCCGTCCACCTCGCCGGCGAAGAGCGTCAGGTCAAAGGCCGTGGAGCCGGTGTCCGTCGGCCAGGGCTCCACGTCGAGGCGACCGGGGATCGTGCTGGAAGCGTCGGCCTGACGCAGCACGAACATCGCGTCGAAGATCGGGTTGCGCGAGAGGTGGCGCTCGGGATCGAGGGAGTCCACCACGGTCTCGAAGGGCACGTCCTGGTGCTCGTGGGCCTCGAGCGTCTTGTCGCGCACCCGGGAGACGAGAGCGCGCAGGGAGAGTTCTGGACTCGCGTCCACCCGCAGCGCCAGGGTGTTGGCGAAAAAGCCCACCAGGTCCTCGGCCTGGGCGGCGCCGCGGCCCGCCACCGGGGTCCCCACCACCACGTCGCTCACCCCGGCCAGGCGCGCCAGGAGGGCCTGGAAACAGGCGCAGAGTCCGTGGAAGAGGGTGGCGCCCTCCGAGCGCACGAGCTCCTGCAGCCGGCTTGCCTCCTCCAGGTCGAGCTCGAAGCTCACCGTGCGCGCGCGCAAACCTCGACGCGGAGGACGGGGACGGTCCGTGGGCACTTCGAGCGGCTCCACGTCCCCCAGCTCGTCGCGCCACCAGGCCAGCTGGCGCCCCAGCTCTCCCGCTTCCAGCCAGCGGCGCTGCCAGGCCGCCCAGTCCGCGTACTGCAGCTCCGGCTCGGCCAGCGGACTCTCGCGGCCGTCGGCGTAGGCCGCGTAGAGCTGGGCCAGCTCGCGCGTGAGGATGCCGCTGGACCAACCGTCGGTCACGATGTGGTGCAGCACGAGGGAGAGCACGTGCTCCTCGCCCGACAGCCGGAAGAGTCGTGCGCGCCACAGGGGCCCAGCCTCGAGGTCGAAGGGCGTGCTGGCCTCCCGGCGCAGCCTGCGCTCGAGCTCGGCCGAGGGCTGTTCGTCGTCGCGCAGGTCTTCGACGTGCAGCACCTGCGGGCGCGGCGCCACGAAGACCTGCCGGGGCTCCCCCTCCACGTCCTCGAAGCGCGTGCGCAGGCTCTCGTGCCGACGTTCGAGCTCGGCCAGCGCCCGGGCCAGGCACTCGACGTTCAGCTCGCCGCGTAGCCGCAAGGCGCTCGGCAGGTTGTAGGCCACCGAACCGGGCTCCAGACGATCGAGGAACCACAGCCGGCGCTGGGCGTAGGAGAGCTCACCGCGTTCCGCATCGGGAGCGCGCAGGATCTTCGGCGGCGAGCCGGCCGGGGCAGGTTCGCGTTGCCCCAGGGCCTGGGCCAGTCCGGCCGGAGTCGGTGCGGCGAAGAGCGTGCGCAGGGGAAGCTCGACCCCGAAGGTCGTGGCCACGCGCGACAGGAGCCGCACGGCCAGGAGCGAGTGCCCGCCGCGCTCGAAGAAGTCGTCGGACACGCCCACGCTCGGTGCATCGAGCACCTCGGCGAAAAGCCGGCACAGGGTATCCTCGTGGGGCGTGCGCGGACGGTCCCCGCGACTGGGGAGAGGAGCCTGCAGGGCGAGCAGCGCACGGCGATCGAGCTTGCCGTTCGGCGTCAGGGGCATGGCTTCGATCACGCTCACCCCCGTGGGCACCATGTGCGCGGGCAGACGTTGGCGCAACGCTTCGCGCAGCAGCGTCGGATCGAGCGGTGCCCCGTCGCGGACCGTGACGAAGCCGTGCAGCCGCCCTTCCTCGTCCTGGGCGCAGGCCGCGTCGGCGACACCGGGCTTCGCGGCCAGGGCCGCTTCCACTTCCCCCAGCTCCACCCGGAACCCGCGCACGTTGACCTGCCCGTCCCGTCGCCCTTCGACCTGCACGACACCGTCGGGCAGGTAGCGCCCCAGGTCTCCGGTCCGGTAGCAGCGCACGCCCCCCAGCTCGGTGAAGCGCGCGGCGTCGAGCTCAGGATCCAGGTAGCCTGGCGAAACGTGGGGACTGCGCACCCACAGCTCTCCCAGCTCGCACAGCCCGGCCGCCTGTCCCGCTTGCGTACGCACCAGGAGCTGAACGCCGTCCATGCCTTTCCCCGCCGGCACCTTCTCCCGCTCGAAGGCCTGGCCGACTTCGTCGCGCAGGGGCTCGCCCGCCGGCAGGACGTAGCAGGCCGAAGCGCGCTGGGTCTCGGTCGTTCCGTAGAAGTTCACCAGGGTCGCGTTCGGAGCGACGCGCCGCAGCTCCTCGACGTCCCTGCGCCAGAGTCTCTCGCCCAGGAGGAAGATCCGCCGCACGCCTTCGAGCCGTCGGGATCCGCTACCGTGGACCAGGACCTTGGCCAGGGCCGGCGTCAGACACAGCACGCTGACCGCGCTCTCTTCGACCCACGGGGCGAGGCGCGCCGGGTCGAGGTCCTCCGGCGTCGGCACGCACAGCGTGGCGCCCGCCAGGAGGCAGGTGAACACGTCCCGCTGCAGCGGATCGTGCGCCAGACCGGAGAGCATCGAGAAG
Source organism: bacterium (assembly GCA_030428965.1). Classification (GTDB taxonomy): domain Bacteria; phylum Planctomycetota; class UBA1135; order UBA1135; genus JAUIEE01. The sequence continues at coordinate 2,988 of JAUIEE010000492.1, forward strand.
CGATCCTCGGCGCGCAGTCCGAAGCGCTCTTCGAGCTGGGGCTGGAAGTGGGTCAGCGATCCGTGGTTGCCGAGGACGCCCTTCGGAAGCCCGGTCGTTCCCGAGGTGAAGGTGATGCAGGCTCGGTCGTGGGGACCCAGCTCGGGCTCGCAGGGTTCGATTCCCCGGAAGGCCTCGACCGCTTCCCAGGACGGCAGGGGCGGAAGGGACAGGCAGGCCGCTCCGCACTCCGCGACCACCGCCTCGAGCTCGGCCGGCAGAGGACCCGCTTCCTCCAGCGCCAGGAGCGCCCGCAGGTGGCTCCTGCGCAGGAGGTCGGCCAGCCGTGCGGGAGGATGGGCCGGATCCAGGAGGACGATGGCCCCCTCCCCCTGCAGGATGCCCATCATCGCGGCGGCGGTGGCCGCGCTGCGGTGGGCGAACACAGCGACGGTCTCTCCGCGTCCGACGCCCTCGGCACGCAGCCAACCGGCCAATCGACCGGTATGGCCCTGCAACTCTTCGTAGGTGAGTCTTCCGTGCACGTCCTCGACGGCCGGCGCGTGGGGAGCGCCACGGGCACGGGCGGC
>JAUIEE010000493.1 GCA_030428965.1 bacterium
ACAAAACTGGGAATGTCCTTCACTTCACCATTCCGCGCCGCCCGGATGATCGCGTCGTCGAGGCGTTCGGGTGGCACCGAGCCGGTGGTCACGCGCGGGCGGATGCTGCCGCCGGCGACCTTGCGCAGGGTGCGCAGCACGGTGGCGTAGTCCGGAGCGTGTGCGTCGACCGCCCTGCGCAGGCTGCCGGCGAGCTCGGCCTGCGGCGCCGGCGGGAGGATCTGTTTCCCCTGGGGGCTGGGCTGATGCTGCTTGCGGCCTTCAGCCTGCTGATGCTCTTCCACAAGGCCTACACCCATGTCACGAACCGGCACGTCCTGTTCTGCGTGCCCTTCGTTTCGCTGGCCCTGGCCTCGGCCGGTGCGCGGGCCCTGGCCGGGGTCGGCGCCTCGGCGCGCGGCGCTGGACTCGCCGTCCTGTTCGTGATGTTGACGGGGGTCAGCTACCTGGGCGTGGTCAAGCGCTCCGGGGAGATCCTGCGCAAGATTCCGCCGGAGTACACCGAAGAGCTGGAAGCCCTGGGGCACGACGACTCCAAGCTGCTCGTCTCCCCGTATCGCTACGGGTTCCACTACGCCTACCACCACTATCCGGTGCGCTGGTCCTTCGTTCCGGAGAACGACGAGACCCTCCTGCGGCTCAGCAAACGCTTCGAGATCGGGACTCTCCTGATCGAGGAGGGAGAGATGGGAACGACGGTGACTCCTGGGGGCATCGAAGCCGTGGGCCTGGAGTACAAGGGCAAGTACCAGAACATCTTCCTGGTCTTCCAGCCCCATTGAGCACCGCCGGGGGCCGGGAAGGGCGCTGTTCTCCCCCCATGGATGGACTACGATGCGTGCAGCGCCTCTCCACCTCTCTCCCACTCCCATGAAAACGTACCTCTTCTCCGGCTTCGTCCTGGCCGGGGCATTCGCCCTGGCGGCTGCTTGCGCTACGGCCACCCAACCCCCCGCTGGGGCCTCGGGCCGTGAGATCTACGAGCTTCAGCTGTGCGCCAACTGTCACGGCGATCAGGGGCAGGGCAAGTCCTTGGGACCTCCGCTGCGGGAACTCCAACGCTTCTGGGAGCGCGAAGCCCTGGTGGAGTTCCTCGCCGATCCCAAGGCGTGGAAAGAGGACGAGCGCATGCGCCAGCTCTCCCGCAAACACTCCGGGAACATGGCTCCTTACGACAATCTGTCCGAACAGGAGCGGGGCCTTCTGGCGGACTACCTGTTTACGCTCTGAGTCGATCCTGCTGGCCCGCCCGATGATGCTCCCCTTCAGTTTGCTCCTGGTCGTGTCCTGTGGGATGGCCGCATCCGCTCCGGGGGAAGCCGAGTCGGCACGAACTCCGGCGCGCCGCGGGCACGGGATGAACGCGGTCGAGATCCTGCCCCACACGGCCGGCATCGTGGCGGCCAACGTCCTGCGACGCGTCGATCACTGGCGCGACCTTTCCAAGGAGATCGTGCCGGTGGATCCGAGCTCGGGCCTGCCGCCGGCGGGAGCCCGGGGTCGCATCTTTTCCGGCAACATGCTGTGGCCGGCGGGGGAGTACCGCGCGAGGGGGGACTTCGAGCTCTTCGGTCCCAAGGGCAAGATCGCCCCGGTGCGCAAGGAGGGGGAGGAACGCATCTACCGCCTGCCGGGGGAGCGTACCCGCCTCGACTGCGTGGCCACCGCGGATGCCCGCGCTCCCTTCTACCTCATGCTGCCGGGCCACGAGCCCGGGGAGCTCTTCAACCGCGCCTACCTGGATCTCTTCCGGGGGCGTACCGACTGCTGGCGCACCCTGAACTGGACCCGCATCCGCTGGATTCGCCACGGGAAGGGGAACGACGATCCCCGCTGGAACATGAACCCGACGTGGAAGGCCCGACGGGGCGGGGACTGGTTCCGCTGGGCCGATGCCCACGGTGTTCCCTGGGAGATCCAGGTGGCCTTTTGCAACGCGATCGGTGCGGACCTGTGGCTGAACATTCCCCACGGCGTGGATAGCGAGTACGTGCAGGGCCTGGCCAGGCTGGTCAAGGCCGAGCTCGACCCTTCCCTGCGCGTGGTCGTCGAGTACTCCAACGAGCTCTGGAACGGGGCCATGGTGCCCTTCCGCTGGGCGGATCGCGCCCGGGGAGAGGAGCGCCAGGCCAGCTTCGCCGGGCGCAAGGCCCGGGAGGCGTTCCTGTGGTGGAAGGAGGTCTGGGACGAGGAGCGCGTGGTCTTCACCGTGGCCGGCAACCATGCTTCGGGCTGGCTGCGCACCCACCTCGAAGCGGTCGGGGACGTGGCCGATGCCGTGGCGGCGCAGATGTACTTCTACGGTCGGCGACAGAATGAATACCGGCGCGGCGGGAGCAAGCTCGACAGCGCCATGTTGCTCGAACACTGCCTGGTTCGCGGCGAAGGCAAGGATGGCTCGATCCCACGGGTGCTGGAGAGCTTCGAGACCGTGCGGGAGCTGGCCCGCGAGAACGAGCTGCGCCTGTTCGTCTACGAAGCCGGTTCGAGCCTGGCAGCGTACAAGGGGCCCATGCGCCAGGCGGCCGCCCAGGCCCAGCTGCACCCGAAGATGGGGGAATGCTACCGGAGGATGTACGCGGGGATGAAGGAGCTGGGAGTCGAGCTCGAGTGCACCTACTCGGCCGTGCGGGCGCTCTCGAGCGACTTTGGAACGCTCTTCAACATGGAGAACGATCCGCCTTCCCCCAAGTGGGAGGCCTGGCTCCAGGCTCCGTCCTTGCCCTGATCGAAGCTCCGGTGCGTCCTCCTCCGAGGCTAGGATGAGACGGGGGAGGATCGCAGGGATGGAGCTCGAGCCCGAAGAAGAACGTTCGCTGCTGGATCGTCTGGAGAGCGCGGTGCGCTGGGGAGTGGCGCTGCGCGTTCCTCTGATCGGCCTGGCGACCCTGCTCTCGATGCCGCTCCTGCGCGGCTCCTCGATGCTCGGCAACCTCTTCGTCGTGGAGAGTTCCGGCGAGCTGTTCCTGGTGGCTTCGGTCGCCTTTGCCGCAGCATCGCTCTCTTGGATCTGTGCGGCCCTTACCCTGGAGTACGGTCCGCGCAGGCTGCAGCTCGTTCCCTGGGTCCGGGGTGACCTCCTCCAGCGCAACTTCTCGCTTTCGGTCTTCGGACCTTACCTCGTCGCCCTGCCCTTGCTCTGGGGGGTCTGGTCCGAGTCGGGCCTAGAGGCCTCGTTCGACAACATCGGAGCCGTCGCCGCCGGGCTGGTCGTCCTGAGCACCCTGCTGTGGCTCTCGAACGCCGTCCGCCTCTGGCTGCGGCGCATCTCCGAGACCTGGACCCTGCGACCGCCCCGGCCGCTGGGAGCGGGCTATGTGGACTACGAAACCGGCCGCTTCCTGGGGGGGCACGTGTCGGCCACGGCCCTGTTCCTCTCTCTCCTGGCGGTCTACGTCGTGGGGTACTTCTTCTTCCACCCGATCCACAGGCCCTGGGCCGAGGTTCCGCCGCTGACCTTCGCGCTGGTCTACCTGATGCTCCTCGTGTCCCTGTTCTCGGGAGCCGCGTTCTTCCTGGATCGCTTTCGGATCCCGCTGC
>JAUIEE010000022.1 GCA_030428965.1 bacterium
CACGGCACCGTGGGCGGCGAAGCCAAGCCGCCCGAAGATCCACATCCAATCCAGGGCCACGTTGAGCAGGTTGGCCAGCAGCATGACGATGAGGATCGCTCCCATGCGATGCATCCCCTGCAGGGTCATGCGCATGGCCGAGAACAGGAGGAAAGGCAGCACGCCGACGATCGAGATCAAGCTGTAGTCCACCGCGACGGGCACGACGTCGGGAGGCTGCTGGAAGAGGGTCAGCACCGCTCGCACGGGCAAGATCAGCAGCATGGTCGGGATCGCGATCAGCGCGCCCAGGACGAGCCCCCGCTGGAGGGAGCGCGCGATGGCCCCGGAGTCTCCGGCTCCGTGGGCCTGGCTGACGATCGGATCGAGGGCGCTCAGGGTGCCCATGCCGAAGGCGATCAGGGTGAACACGTAGGTGTGCCCCAGGGTCACGGCCGCGAAGGCCTCCGGCGAGACGCGGCCGAGAAACAGACAGTCCACCGTCCCCATGGCCATCAGCCCGACCTGCACCGCCACGAAGGGCAGGGCGAGCCGCACCTGGGCGACGAACTCCGAGCGCCAGGACATCGCGATCAGCCCCGAAGAGCCAAGCGGCGGCGCTCTTCGACGTCGAGCCAGCGACGGGTCGCGATTCGCAAGACCCGCAGGCGCTCCCGGTTCGAGAGGCGGGAGGCCGGCCCGCCCGCAGCCAAACGGGTCAGAACGGCGCGCATCTGCGCGGCACCGAACGAGGGCAGGATGCGTCCTCCCGGGGAAGCGCCGAGGATCACGCTCGGCATGCGGTTCGGAGCGAATCCCAGGTCGTGGTTCTCGCAGGTGGAAGGATCTTCCCCCGCATCCGGGGGAGCCATCCAGAGCTGCTCGGCCGTCAACCTCGGGAAGAGCACGCGGGCTTCGAACAGGTGAGCCAGAAAAGCCCCCAGGGCCTGAATCCCCCGGCGCCGGTCGGCAGCCGAACGTCCTTCGTCCAGCCACTCGGGGAGCGGAACGAGTCCCTCGGCCCCACGGGTCACGAGGAACGAGTGACGCGACACGGGGCCCCGGCCGCGGGCGCCGACCGCTAGGGGCTGCAGGGTCCCCACGCCGTGGGCTCGCAGGTGACAGAGCAGGTTCCATTCCCGTTCGGCCAGGCTCGAGCTGCGTGGATGGGTCAGGCGCGAGAACAAGAGCTGAGGCCAGGGCGCCCGGCTCCAGCGGCGCAGAACGACCCGGCCGGTGCCCGCATCGTGGGGACGACCCGTCAAGCGACCACGATCGTCGGGGGTTCCAGGCAAGGGAAACGAGAGCTCGACGTAGCCGTCCTCGGCACGCTGGACCTCGGCTCCCTTCCAGGGCACCTCGCCGGCGTAGACCTCGTCCGAGGATCGCAGCCCAAAGGCCGCGAGGCTCGTCAGTCCAGGGTGGAAACGCAGTCGTTCGGACATCCGCGCCGGTGCATCGAGAATCCCTCGCCCCGGAGGCCGACAGCGTAGTGGACCGAAACGGGTGGGTCGAATGCGGCTTCTTCCCGGCCACGCACCGCGCCCGGTCGATCGAGGAGCCCGGCCGGGCGTGCGCCCTGTTCGCCCGGCCCGAAAAAGGGTCCTCCGGCCGAACGCCCGCGGCCGAAATCGACGGCCCCGAGGTCTCCCGAACACCCGAGGACCAGCGCCTACGGGAGCGGCACGCTGCGCCGAGGGCATCGTCCTGACGGCAGCGAAGGCGGTTCGAATCCGTCAGGGAAGAAGAAAGGGGCTCGGCGTGGGGCTATCCTCGGCTCCATGCCGCGCCTCTTCCTGTTCGACGGAACGGCCCTCGCGTACCGTTCGCACTTCGCCATGGCCCGCTCGGGCCTCTCGGCGGCGGACGGCACGCCCACGGGGGCCACCTACGGTTTCACGACCGCCCTCCTGCGCGTGATCGAGAAGGAGGACCCCGACCTGGTGGCGGTGGCCTTCGATCCCCCCGGCAAGACCTTCCGGCACGAACGCTTCGAAGCCTACAAGGCCACGCGCCAGAAGGCACCGGACGAGATGCTGGCCCAGATGGGCTTCATCCGTGAGGTGGTCCAGGCCCACGGGATTCCCCTGTTCGAGGTGGAGGGCTACGAGGCCGACGACGTGATCGGGACCCTGGCCACCCAGGCCGAAGCGGATGGAGCGGAGGTCTTCATCGTCACGGCCGACAAGGACTTCATGCAGCTCGTGAGCGAGCGCGTGAAGCTCTACAACATCTTCAAACCGAACGTGGAGCTCGTCATCCAGGGCCTGGCGGAGGTCGAGGAGAAGTTCGGAACCGATCCGGCCCACGTCGTCGACGTCCTGGCGATCATGGGCGATTCCTCGGACAACGTTCCCGGGGTCAAGGGCATCGGCGAGAAGGGAGCGATCAAGCTGATCGGGGAGTTCGGCTCGGTCCAGGGCGTGCTCGAACGCCTGGAGGAGGTCAAGGGCAAGACGAAGGAGAAGCTCGAGGCATCCCGGGAAGAGCTCCTGCTCTCCCGGGAACTGGTCACGATCGAGCGCGACGTCCCCCTGACGATGGGCTACCGGGACATCACCGCTCCCAGGATCGACCACCCCGCGCTCCTGGCCCTGTTCCGACGCCTGGAGTTCCACACGCTGATCGACCGCATCGCCACACGGGAAGAAGGGGCCTCCGAAGAGGTGCGCGACTACGTCACCGTCAAGACCGCCCAGGCCCTCGAGGACATGGTCTCGGAGCTGAGGGCCGGCGGCGGCTACGCCCTGGACACCGAGACGACGAGCCTCTTCCCGCTCGAATCGACCCTGGTCGGGTTGTCCTTCAGCGCCGCTGCGGGCCGCGCATTCTACGTTCCCCTGAACCTGGATCCGCCCATTCTCCCGCGAGGTCGCCAGGAGGTCCTGGACGCCCTGGCTCCGCTCCTGTGCGACCCGGACCTCGAGCGAAGTGGGCAGAACACCAAGTACGACTGGCTCGTCCTGGCCCATGCCGGCCTGCGCCTGCCGCCGCCGGACTTCGACACGATGGTGGCGAGCTTCACCATCGCGGGCTCCCAGCGGCGTCACGGACTGGACGCCCTGGCGGCCCAGTACTTCGGCATCCAGAAGATCCCCACCGAGGAGCTCCTCGGCAAGGGCAAGAAGGCCATCGGCATGGACCAGGTGCCGATCGCGCGCATCTCCGAGTACGCCTGCGAGGATGCCGACGTCACCTGGCGCCTGCGCGAGACGCTCCAGGCCGAGCTGGAGGCCAGCGGCTCCCTGGCTCTGTTCCACGACCTGGAGATGCCCCTGGTGCCGGTGCTGGCGGCGATGGAGGAACGGGGCATCCGCCTGGATTCCGAGCTGATCGAAGAGCTCGGGCGCCAGATGGAGAGCGAGTTGACCGAGCTCACGCACGCCGTGCAGGAGCTGGCGGGTGAGAACTTCAACGTCAACAGCACCAAGGTCCTGGGAGAGGTGCTGTTCGAGAAGCTGCGCATCCAGGACGAGGCCGGCGTCAAGCGCCCCAAGAAGACGCGCACCGGCTGGGCCACGGATGCGGAGACCCTCTCGACCAAGTACGCGGGCGTGCCCATCGTCGAGAAGCTGCTCGAGTACCGGGAGGTGGCCAAACTCAAGAGCACCTACGTGGACGCCCTGCCGCGCTACGTGAACGGCGACACGGGCCGGATTCACTGTTCCTTCAGCCAGGTGACGGCCGCCACGGGGCGCCTGGCCTCGAGCGATCCGAACCTGCAGAACATCCCCGTCCGTTCGGAGCGGGGCCGCAGCCTGCGGCGCGCCTTCGTGCCCCGCGAGCCCGACGAGAAGGGCGAGTGGGTCCTTCTGGCCGCGGACTACAGCCAGATCGAACTGCGCATCATGGCGCACCTGTCGGGGGATGAGCTCCTGCGGCAGGCCTTCGAGGAGGGACAGGACATCCACGCCGCGACCGCCATGCGCATCTTTGGCGTGGGCGCGGGCGAGATCACCCGCGAGATGCGCAGCCAGGCCAAGGTGATCAACTTCGGACTCCTGTACGGCATGGGGCCCCAGCGACTCTCCCGTGAAACAGGCCTCACCGTTCCCGAGGCCAAGGAGTTCATCGAACGCTACTTCAGCTCCTTCCCCTCGGTGCGCGGCTGGATGGACCGCCTGCTGGAGAGCGCGCGCGAAACGGGCTACGTCGAGACCCTGCTCGGACGCCGGCGTGCGATCCCCGAGATCAACTCCTCCAACTCTCGCCTGCGCGCCTTCGCCGAGAACGCGGCGGTCAACACGCCCGTGCAGGGCTCGGCCGCGGACGTGATCAAGCGCGCCATGATCGACCTGGAGTCCAAGCTGAGCGCCTCTGCCCTCTGCGGAGAGATGCTGCTCCAGGTCCACGACGAGCTGGTGCTCGAAGTGCCCCTGGCCGAGCTCGGGGAGACGCGCGAGCTCGTGCGCACCTGCATGGAACGGGCCGTCGTGCTCGACGTGCCGCTGAAGGTCGACTTCGGCCATGGCAAGAACTGGCTCGAAGCCCACTGAGCCCCGCGGCCCCGTCCTCATCGAGCGCGGGAAGCGACTCGTCGAGCACGATCCGTCCGTGCCCCACGAGCTCGCCCTGGGGTGGCTCGAGGCCTTCCCCGACGACCTGCGGGGCAAGCCGCTGCCCCAGGCGCTGGCGCGCCCCCACGTGGGAGTGATCGAGTCCCCCCTGGGCCCGCTGGTCGTCAAACACGGCTCGCGCAAAGGGCTACGCGCTCGCCTGGAGCAGGGTGGCCTGCGGCTCTCGCGTGCACGCCGAGCCCTGCGGGTCAGCCTCGCCTTGGCACCGAGCTCGCTGCCCGTCGTACGCGCCCTGGCGGCCCTCGAAGATCGCGGACGCCCGGGCGTCCCCCAGGCCGTGGTCATGCCGCTCTTGCCGGGCCGCGTGCTCTGGGAGGGCCTGCCCGCGCCACCTCTGCGTCCAGCCCTGTGGCGAGCCCTGGCCCGCACCCTGGCCGAGCTGCACCGGGCCGGCTTTCGTCACCGGGACCTGAAGGCGCCCAACCTCCTGGTCGAGCCTGGCGGAAGAGACATCGCTCTCCTGGACCTCGAGGGGGTCCAGGGGCCGGGCCCCTCGGCCCCTCGGGCGACCCGTGTGCGCGACCTCGGCCGGCTGCGGGTCAGCCTCGAATCGAGCGCTGCCGAAAAATTCGGCATCGGCCCCGAGGATTGGAAGACCCTTTCGGAGGCCTACCTGCGGCAGGCCGGGCCCGGCTTCGATCCGGAGGCCTGGGAGCGCGCCACCGGCCGCTGGGCCCGGCGCAAGATCCAGCGCAACCAGCGTTCGGACCGACCTCTCGTCTAGTCCCGGCACGTTTGGACTCGGTTCGAGCCCGCGCGCTGCCCCTAGGCCAGCGCACGATCGTTTGAGAGGATGGAAGGCCCGGCCAACCTCACCCCGAGAGCCCATGAGCCCCAGCCCCGAAGAGAAGCCCCGCCGCAAACGCTACGTGAAGGCCGTTGGCCCTCGCCTGCAAAAGCTCCTGGCCGTGGTCTTCGGCCTGTTCGCCCTCCTCTCGGTGAACGCCGTCTACCTGGTGGTCATCCGCGTGGCAGGCTGGTGGAAGGGCCAGAGCTACGAGAACCTGTTCTTCCTGTACATGTTCCTCCTGCACCTGGTGCTGGGGGCCCTGATCATCGTCCCGGTGGTCGTGTTCGGCGTCGTCCACATCCGCAACGCGTGGAACCGCCCCAATCGCCGCGCGGTCAAGGTCGGCTACGGGTTGTTCGCAACGGCGCTCGTGCTCATCGCCAGCGGCGTGGTGCTGACCCGAATCGAGGGCGTCGTGGTGGTCAAGGACCCCACCATCCGCTCGATCGCCTACTGGACCCACGCCCTGACCCCGCTCCTGTGCGCGTGGCTCTTCATCCTGCACCGCCTGGCGGGACGCAAGATCAAGTGGGCCGTAGGCCGCCGCTGGGCGCTGATCGCCGCGGCCTTTGCCGGGGTGATGCTCGTCCTGCAGGCCCAGGATCCGCGCAGCTGGAACGTGGTCGGCAACCCCGAGGGCGCCCAGTACTTCTTCCCCTCCCTGGCCCGCACGGTCAGCGGCGACTTCATCCCGGCCGAGATCCTGCAGAACGACCAGTACTGCGTGAAGTGCCACGAGGACATCCACGGCAGCTGGATGCAGAGCGCCCACCGGCTGAGCTCCTTCAACAACCCCCCCTACCTGGCCTCGGTTCGCGGGACGCGGGAGTTCGCCATGCAACGGGACGGGAACGTCAACGCCTCGCGGTGGTGCGCAGGCTGCCACGACCTCGTCCCGTTCTTTAGCGGCAAGTTTAACGATCCCGACTACGACATGGAAAACGATCCCACGGCCGACGCCGGGATCACCTGCACCGCCTGTCACGCCATCACGAACATCAACAGCCCACGCGGCAACTCGGACTTCACGATCGACGTCCCCATCCACTACCCCTTCGCCTTCAGCGAGAGTCCTCTCCTCAGCTGGGTAAACGAACAGCTGGTCAAGGCCAAGCCCGCCTTCCACAAGAAGACCTTCCTCAAGCCCCTGCACCGGACGACCGAGTTCTGCGGCACCTGCCACAAGGTGCACCTCCCAGAGGAACTGAACGGCTACAAGTGGCTGCGCGGCCAGAACCACCAGGACGCCTTCTGGCTCTCGGGGGTTTCCGGCCAGGGTATCCAGAGCTTCTACTACCCGCCCAAGGCCCAGGAGAACTGCAACGGCTGTCACATGCCGACGATGGAGTCGGACGACTTCTCGGCCCGGGTGCGGGACGACAGCGGGATCACGAAGACCCTCGATCACCAGTTCCCCTCGGCCAACACGGCGGTCCTCTACCTGGTGGTCGAGGACGGACTCCTGACGACCGAACAGGCCGAAGAGGCCATTGAAGCGCATCGGCGCTTCAACGAAGGCGTCATGCGCCTCGACCTGTTTGGCGTCAAGAAGGGCGGGCGCATCGACGGCGAGCTGATCGCGCCCCTCGGGCCCGACCTGCCGGTCCTGGAGCCCGGAGAGAGCTACCTGATCGAGACGGTGCTGCGCACGGTCAAGATGGGGCACGTCTTCACCCAGGGAACCTCGGACTCGAACGAGATCTGGGTCGAGATCGTGGCCCGCAGCGGGGATCGCATCCTCGGCCGGAGCGGTGGCATGGACGCGGAGCGAGCCGTCGATCCCTGGTCCCACTTCGTGAACTCGTTCGTGCTCGACCGCAACGGCAACCGCATCAACCGTCGCAACGCCCAGGACATCTTCACCCCCCTGTACTCGAACCAGATCCCGCCCGGCGCGGCCGACGTGCTGCACTACAAGCTGGACGTCCCCCCCGACGCGACCGAACCGATCACGATCGAGGCCCGCCTGCGCTACCGCAAGTTCGACACCGAGTACATGCAGTTCGTCGAGGACGATCCGGACTGGGTCAACGACCTGCCCATCCTCGAGCTGGCCCAGGACACGATCACCCTGGGGGTGCGGGCCGACCAGGACGTGCCCCCGCGCGAATCGCCCGTGGCGACCTGGGAACGCTGGAACGACTACGGCATCGGCCTCCTGCGCAAGCGGGGACGCGGGGAGCTGCGCCAGGCGGAGGCCGCCTTCCGGAAGGTCGAGGAGCTCGGCCGCCCCGACGGTCCCCTCAACCTGGCGCGGGTCTACCTGCGCGAGGGACGGGTGACCCAGGAGGCCCCCGACGCCCTGCGCCGGGCCAGGGACTTCGATCCTCCGGCCCGGGAGTGGTCCGTGCTCTTCTTCACAGGCCTCGTGAACAAGCAGAACGCGAACTTCGACGCGGCCATCGACAACTTCCGCCAGATCGTGGAAGGAGGTTTCGAGCAGGCCCAGGGCAAGGGCTTCGACTTCTCCAAGGACTACAACCTCCTGGTCGAGCTCGGCAACACGCTCTACGAGCGCGCCAAGCAGGAGCGCGGCTCGGAGTCCCGGTCCCAGCGCGAGGCTCTCCTGCGCGAGGCCGTCGAGGTCCTGAAGAAGGCCCTGGAGTACGATCCGGAGCTGGCCGCCGCGCACTACAACCTGAAGCTGATCTACGCCGATCTGGGGGAAGAGCTGCTCTCGATCGAGCACGCCGCCCTGCACGAAACCTACAAGCCTGACGACAACGCCACCGATCGCGCTGTAGCTGCGGCCCGGATTCTCTATCCTGCGGCGAACCACGCCGCGGAAGCCGTGGTGATCTACGACCTGGGCCGGGAAGAGGCCTTCGAGCTTCCCGACCGCTAGCAGCCGCAAGACCCATGACTTCGGATTCCCACAGGCCCGACGGGGCCCACGAAGAGGAGCTGGTCCCCGAGGACGATACCGTCATCGGAGTCGCTTTCCGCCGCTCCCTCCTGGTCCTGGGCGGCCTTGGCGCCCTGGCCGCTCTGATCTTCTTCCTGCGACCGCAGGAGCAGCCCGAGGAGACGATCCTCGAGAAGGACGTCGGGCAGATCGAGGATCTGGTCGTCGATGAAGCCGTCCTGCCCGAGGTGCGCTTCACCGACATCACCGAGCAGGCCGGCATCGACTTCGTCCATGAGAACGGCGCCCGGGGCGAGAAGCTCCTGCCCGAGACGATGGGCGGCGGAGGCGCCTTCTTCGACTACGACCTGGACGGCGATCCTGACCTCCTGCTCGTGAACTCGATGGCCTGGCCCCACGACGACCCGCCGGCCACGGAGCGCGGCCACGTTCTCCTGGCCAACGACGGGAGCGGTCGCTTCACCGACGTCAGCGCCGAGACAGGGCTGGAGCTGCGCTCCTACGGAATGGGTGTCGCCATCGGGGACTACGACGGGGACGGCCGCCCCGACGTCTTCCTGACGGGTATCGGGGGAAGCCACCTGTTGCGCAACACCGAGGACGGCTTCGTCGACGTGACCTCGGCCGCCGGAGTGGGTGGAGATCCCGACGACTGGAGCACCAGCGCCGGCTTCTTCGACGCCGACGGCGACGGCGACCTGGACCTCTTCGTGTGCCACTACGTGCGCTGGTCGCGGGAGATCGACGAGCAGCTCGCCTTCACCCTCAACGGGGCCGACCGAGCCTACGGGCCTCCCACCAACTACGAGGGAGCCTTTTCGCGGCTGTACCTCAACCGGGGCGACGGCAGCTTTGCGGACGTCTCCGCCGAGGCCGGCATCCAGGTTCGCAACCCCGCCACGAACGCGCCGATGGGCAAAGCCCTCGGGGTCAGCTTCGCCGACTTCGATCAAGACGGGCGCATGGACATCGTCGTCGCCAACGACACGGTGCAGAACCACCTGTTCCACAACCTGGGCGAGGGCCGCTTCGAGGAGATCGGAGCCACCGTCGGACTGGGCTTCGGAGGCAACGGCGAGGCCACAGGGGCCATGGGCATCGACGTGGGCGACTACCGCGGCGAAGGGGACCTGGCGGTCTGCATCGGCAACTTCGCCAACGAGATGAGCTCCCTCTACGTCGCCCCCAACGGCGAACTGTTCTTCACCGACGACGCCATCGGTGAGGGCATCGGATCCCCCAGCCGCCAGCGCCTGTCCTTCGGCATGTTCTTCTTCGACTACGACCTCGACGGCCGCCTCGACCTGCTGCAGGTCAACGGACACCTCGAGGAATCGATCAACGAGGTCCAACCCAGCCAGCACTACCTGCAGCCGGCCCAGCTCTTCTGGAACGCCGGTCCGGACCAGCGCGTCTGCTACATGGAGGTTCCCCCCGAGACGGCAGGAGACCTCGCGACCAAGATCGCCGGCCGGGGCTCGGCCTACGCCGACATCGACGGCGACGGCGACCTCGACGTGCTCCTGGCCCAGGTCGGCGCCCGGCCCCTGCTCCTGCGCAACGACCAGGAGCTCGGCCGACACTGGCTGCGGGTACGCCTCGTGGGCCGGAGCCCCAACACGGACGCCTCGGGCGCCTGGGTCCACGTTCGGAACGGAGACCAGCTCCTGCGCAGGCAGGTCAGCGCGACCCGCAGCTACCTGTCCCAGTCCGAGCTGACGCTCACCTTCGGGCTCGGTCCAGATCCGGATGTGAAGGCGATCGAGGTCCACTGGCCCGACGGCACCCGACAGGAAGTCCCCCTCCCGGACAGCCTCGACCGGACCCTCACGATCCGGCACGAGTAGGCGCCTCGCCCGCGGGGCCGAGGCCCAGGGCGATACGAACGTGGGCTCGAGGCCGCGTGTTGCGGATCAGCGTCCCACAGGTGCGATCCCGGGCCGGGCATCGGGAACCAAGAGCTCGGGGGTCCAGTAGAGGAACCCGGTGCCGTTCGTCAGCACGAAGCCGCCCCCCGCTTTCTGCACGGCCGCTTGGGCGTAGAGCCAAGAGCCCTGGCGCAGGCCCGGACGGGCGAGGCCGAGCTCCTCCAGAGACAGACTCACGAGGAGCTCGCCGCTGGGAGGGATGACCCCTACGTCGAAGACCTCCTCGGAGGGGAACGAGATGTTCACGCCCTTGAGAGCCGCTTGGTAGGCCGGGCTCAGTCGATCATCGACGGACAGGAAAAGGGTATCGCCAGGGGTCCCCATGAAGCGAAACGGAATCTTGTAGCTCGTCACGACCCGGGGCACGTCGACGGTTCGAGGTGACTCGGACAGGGTCTCGAACGTGCCTCCTCCGGCCGTGCTCACCCCGCCCCGGAACACGCAGTCGAGGAACTTGCCGTCGTGGCCGTCCAGAAGAACGGCGGGGCAACTGCCGCACTGGGAGTCGAGCACAGCTTCGAAGGTGGAGGAGAACCCGAAGGCAATCCCCGACCCCAGGGTCCCGAGCCCGGGATGCTCGTCGAAACAGTCGAAGGCGTCCCTCCACTCCAGGACCGAGGAGCGAAAGAAGGCCACGCCGCTGGTCCCGTAGACCGTGGCCGCCCCGTACTCGTCCCCTTCACCGAGGAACCGGCTCGCATCGGCCACGAACCAATCGATCCTCGTGTCGGCTCCGCCCCGCACGGTGACGTCGCGCAAGAAGAGATTCGGGCGGAAGTTGCCGCCCGGGGCGCAGACGTTGCGTAGACCAAGACCGTCGCACCCGTCTCCATAGTTGACCTCGACCCCGGCCAGGGCAACGGTCAGATCAGGACCGAGGCCGGCCCAATCCCTTAGACGCAAGCCTGTCACGCAGACCTCGGCGTCGGGATCCCCCCCCACGATGACGACCGGCCTCAGGACCTCGAGGTCGGTACGCGTGTCGCCGGAGTAAGGCCCTCCCCAGGTCAACAGAATCGAATTGGGCTCGGCACGCACCGCCGTGACCAGGTTCGTGTAGTCCGTGTCGGCACGACGCTGCCCCAGGGGGCGATCGTCGACGATCCAGACCGGACGCCCCTGAGCCAGGGCGACGGAGCCAGGCAACAGACCGGTTAGCAAGGGGGCGAGCAAGAACGAGAAGCGCATGGTCGACTCCTGGGATTGGAGGAACGGGAGGGCTTGCTGAACGAAGTCAATGTAGCCCGGAACCGGATTTCCTGCTCGCAAGCCCCACTGGCGAGCCGGCGCCCGAGGCCAGGAACAAGGCCTTGTCGGAGAACAGACGCGAGAGGGGCCACAGGCCGCGCAGCTCGAGCCCCGCCTGGGACAGCTCCTCGGCGATCTCTCGACGTCCGCTGGACGGTACGTACTTCGAGCGCAGGCCGACACGATGGCGCAGCCAGCGACCGCCGTGCTTCAGCGTTTGGCGGTAACGCACCTGGCCGATCACGTGCCCCCGACTGACCCGGGCCAGCTCCCCCAGGAAAGCGCAGCGCTCGCGAGGCCCATGCAGGTGGAACAGGTAGCGCAGGGAAACGACGACGTCGACCGAGTCCGTGGCGAGGGGCAGGCCCTTGCCGTCGGCCTGGATCAGGGGCACGAGCGGGGCACGTGCCCGGGCCCGTTCGAGCATGGGGAGCGAGACGTCGGCTCCCAGGACCCGGTAGCCCGCCTGGGAGAGGCCCGGAGCCAGGCGCCCGGTTCCGCAGGGAAGATCCAGGACGAGCCCGGGGGGGCCCGCTGCCGCCAGGATGTCCAGGATGAGGGAGACGTCCCTGCGGTGCTTGATGCGCTGCAGGGGCCCCTGGAAACGACGGGCGTCGTAGCTGGCGGCGACCCCTGGATCCCGCCAGCGCTCCCTGCGACTGAGATGGGCCACGGGCCTATCCTAGGGGTCCCGGAGCTCGACTCCAGCCGGAGCCCGGCCGGGGCCGATCTTGCTTGTCGGGGGGAGGCCTTGATGTACAGTAGGTTCAGCCTGGACAGGTCGTAGCCGGACCGCCCCAAGGTCCACCGTAGGCCTTTCCCCCATCCCCAACAGATCGAACGAACACACCATGGCTGACAACGCCATCCAGGAGACCGTCAAGGCCGCCGAGGAGTTCGCGGTGATCCCCGAGCTGTGCATCGCTTGCGATGCCTGCTGCCAGGATTTCCCCGAGATCTTCTACATGGGGGATGACCAGAAGGCCCACGCCCGGGACACCCATCCGGACGATCTCTACAATGCGCGCACCGTGGTCGACGTCTGTCCCACGAGCGCCATCACGTTCACCGGCGAGCTGCCCCCCGCCGAGGATCTCGCCAAGCTCGAGGAGGTGCCCGGCTGGGAGCTCGAGTGGGCCCATTGGCGAGGAGTCGAGCAGGACGAGGTCGAGCGGAACCGCCGCTACGGTCGCGACTACACCGTCGAAGAGGAGAAGGGCTACATCCGGGTGAAGTTCAACTTCCCCACCAAGGTGCCGGCCGTGCGCGACCGCTTCCGCTACGGGCTGGCCGAGGACATGCCCCTCTACCGCAGCCACGTCCAGATGCAGGAGGGCAGCCTGCTCATCGCCGGCTGGCTGACCGACCCCAAGATCCGCGGCCTGTGCCACACCTCCCAGTCCTTCCCATCCCAGTTCATGACGACGCTGGACTTCGATCGGGAAGTGATCGGGATGACCCACCGCTACGATGCCCACGCCGTGCTCGAGGTGATCCTGTTCACCGATCCGGCCGCCCAGGCGGACTGGCAGTGGAAGGCCCACTTCATCACGGACAAGTGCACCGCCTGCACGATCTGCGAGCGCGTTTGCCCGACCAACGCGATCACCAGCGGCGAGATCTTCTACATCGACCCCGATCTGTGCATCAACTGTTCGGTGTGTGGCGTCTACTGCCCCTTCGATGCCATCGACGACTCGAACAACGTCACGGTGCAGCGCATCAAGGCCAAGAAGATCCCCAAGGCTGTCGTGCACGAGGAGCTGTGCACGGGCTGTGAGTTCTGCGTCGACGTCTGCCCCTTCGAGGCCCTGGAGATGCGGCCGCTCGAGGAGGAGACGACCTACGCCATGCCCCAGACCAGCACGGTGGCCCACGTCATCGAGAAGAACTGCGTCTCCTGCAAGCTGTGCGAACAGGTCTGCATCAAAGACGCCGTCGAGGTCCCGCGTCAGCACCAGTTCGAGGACATCGGCATGTCCTTCATGAACTACGTCACCGACGGGCACTAGGCCCGCGGGTTCAGCGGACGACGGTTTCTTCGCGCCAGCGCAGCCGCAAGGCCACACGCCGCACCTCTTCGTCGCCTCGCAGGAGCACCAGCGTCTCGGCCTCCTCTCCGACGAACAGGTGCTCGGACAGGCCTTCCTCCAGCTCGTAGTAGGCACTGTTGGAGTTGTAGAGGCTGGCCCACTGGGCCCAGACCCGCATCGGTTGCCCATCGCCATCGAGGACCCGGAAGCGGTCCGCCTCGGTCGGTTCGTCCAGACGAACCTGGAAGCGCATGCGCAGGGGCCCGACGAGCTCGCAGCCCACCAGGTTGCCGTCCTCGTCTTCCCTGGAGCTCGGTCCCTGGAAGGGCATCTGGAACACGCGCATCACCTCGGGATGGTCCAGCTCGGCCGTGACGTGGCTCCTGGGCACGTTGGTGAGCACGAAGCGCCCCTCTTCGTCGGAGGTGGTCGGGGTCCCGTCCCGGAACTCGTGCCAGACGGTGGCTTGATTGACCGCGGACTGCGTCCAGAGGCGCGGCGTCACCCGGACGCCGGGCAGAGGATTCGAGTCCCGATCGACGACACGTCCGCGCACCTCGGGCCAAACGTGATCGGTGTCGATGCGTACCTCGACGCCGGACGATCCGGCCGCGGCACGTACGTCTCCACGCACCAGGCTTCCTTCGTGGAACGCGGCCAGCTCGTAGTCCTCATCCATGAGGCCGCGGAACACGAAGCGCCCCCGGGCGTCGGCCCGTTCGAACAGGAACTCCCCTCCTTCCTCCTCGCCCCTCAGCTCCGCCTCGACCGTGGTGCGTAGACCGATGAGGTGAGCACGGGGCAGGAAGACGATCGCTCCAGGAAGCGGGCTTCCGCCCTGGTCGACCACGCGCCCCGAAATGGAGAGCGGCTCGTCGACCAGCTGCAGCAAGAGGGGTTTCGGCCAAACGGGCTCACCGTCGCTGCCCACCGAGGCCTCCACCACCACGGGTAGAAGGCCCTCCGCTGCCGCCGAGAGTCTCGGAACGAGGACCTTGCCCTCGACGTTGCGGAAGGGCTCCTTCGCAAGCAGGTCGAAGTGGAAGCGTCCCTCTCCGTCGGTGCGGGTACCCAGGCGGCCGAGCTCGACGATGGCCGTATCGATGCCGTTGCCGTAGCGATCCACGACACGCCCCGAGAGGGAATGCTCGCGACCGTCCAGGGGATGCAGCACCAGCTCTCGATCCACCGTGTCGTACGGCAACAACAGATCGGCCTGCAGCTCGTGCATCAGGTTCTCGTAGCCGTCCATGCGGACGAGGAGAGCGAGCCCGGGCACAGCGGGAGCCGAGAGCTCGACGCGCCCCAGGGAGTCCGCGCGCGCTCGAATTCGAACCAGGGTCGACTCCTGCAGATCGAACTCGAAGCTCGAGCGCAAGCTGGGGGGAATCACCACCGAGACCTGCGCTCCGGGTAGAGGCTCTTGCTCCGGATCCACCACGCGCACGGAGAGCTCGAAGGCCGGTGCCGCGATCACGGTCGTCTCCCCCTCGGCGACGCCTTCCAGGAGGGCCCCCTGGACGACGGTCACCCAGCCGGGCTCGCTCGTCTCCACGTGGCCCGCTCCGGGAAGGTCCTCCAGGGTGAAGCGCCCACTCGCGTCGCCGACGAAGGGCATGCTCGCCCCCGACGCGGGGACGAAGCGCAGCTGTGCCGAAGCCAGGGGGCTCCCCGCCACGTCCAGGACGATCCCTTCGAGCCGCGGCGCGGCCGCTGCGGGGGTGGCCGGGGTCTCCTCAGCCACAACGGGCCCAGGCGCTCCGCTGGCGACCTCGGCTCTCTCGGGAATCGCCACGGGAACGCCAGCTTCTACGGCGGAAGGAACCGGTTCGGACTCGAGTCGAGCGGGCGAGATGCGTGCGGTCCGGCTCTCGAGGGGCGGGCTGCCTTCGATCCCGCGACCCCAGGGCCAGGTGACCAAGAGGGCCGCTGCACCGGTGGCGAGCCCGAGGGCGATCTTCAACTTCATACCAACGACTCCTGCACTGAGGACCGAGCCGGTCGGCAGGCCGACCGGCGGAGGAGGGGAACCCGTTGGGCAGAGCGGAAGCAGGGCGGCCGTCCAGACACCTGGGCCCCCCAGCCGGTGGTTCAAGCGTTCCCGCAGCTGGGCTCGGGCCCGCAGGAGACGGGTATCGACCGTCGCCACCGGAACGCCGAGCCTCTCGGCGATCACCGAAGGCTGCAGGTCCTCGTAGTAGCGCAGGTAGATCGCCGTTCGATACGGTTCCCGGAGCTCGGACACGGCCGCCAGGACCTTCTCCTGCACGTCGAGCCCCTCGCGAACCCCCTCCCCGGCCTCATCCCGGGCCGCGCTGCGCTCGCGCGCTTCGCGCCTCGACCGATCGCGAGCCCGATTGAAGACCCGGCTGCGCAGGATGCGCGCCAGCCAGGCCCTTGGATTGGCGGGGTCCCGCCCCTGGCCCCGGGTGGCGTAAGCCGCCGCCCAGGCTTCCTGGAGCAAGTCCTCGCGCTCGTGCTCGTCCCAGACCAAGCGCTGGGCCAGACGCCGCAAGAACGCAGCGTGGGCCAGGAGGGCGTCGTCCGGAGGGATGGAGGTCATGTCACAGGGCTTCCGCTGCCCAGCTGGAGAGACACCGCGGCCGACGCGGACTCGTCAGCCAAGGCGTAATTCTTTGGGCCCCACCGCGATTCAGGTTCCGGGACCCGCCTCGCCTCCCCGTGCGCCCTGTCGCCCCAGCAGGCTGGCGGGCACGACCGTCCCGCGCCCGTACTTCTTGCGCAGCTGGTCCAGGGCGCTGCTGGCCCGCTGCTCGCGGGGGGACTCCTGGGTGGCCTCGGCCATGACCTCCCCGAAGAGGGCGGTCTGCACCGGAGTGCGGACGTCTTCGAGGTTGGACACCTGGATCCCCAAGAGCCGCAGCGGACCCTCGGGCACCTTGGCCAGAAGATCGCGGGCCACGGCGTAGATGCGCTTGCCCAGGTTGACCGGGAAATCCACCGTCCGCGAGCGGGTGACCGTCTTGAAGCTGGAGAAGCGCGCCTTCAGGGTGATCGTCCGTCCGCGCAGACCGCGGTGGCGCAGGTCGTAGGAAACTTCCTCGCAGAACTCGTAGAGCAGGAGCTTCAACTCTTCGCGATCGGCAATGTCCTCGGGAAACGTGCGCTCCATGCCGTGGGACTTCTCGACCCGACGCGGGCTCACCCGGCGCGGATCGATGCCATGGGCCAGGTCGTGGATCCAGGCGCCGCTCGCTCCAAACTCCCGTAGCACCTGATCCCGCCTGCGCGAAGCCAGGTCTCCCACGGTCAAGACGCCCAGGCTCTCGAGCCTCTTGGCGGTACGTGGACCGACGCCGAAGATCTTCGAGACGGAGAGAGGATCGAGCACGTCGCGGATCTCGTCCGAACGGATCACGCGGAACCCATCGGGCTTGTCCAGGTCCGAAGCCAGCTTGGCCAGGAACTTGGAAGGAGCGACACCGATCGAGGCGATGAGGCCGGTCTCCTTGAGAATGTCCCGCTTGATCGAGCGCGCGATCTCGATCGAATCGCCGAACAGCCTTTCGGATCCCGAGGTGTCCAGGAAAGCCTCGTCCAGGGACAGGGGCTCCACGATCGGCGTGTAGTTGCGGAAGATCGACATGATCTTCCGGCTGACCTCGGTGTACTTCTCGAAATCGGGCGGAAGCAGTACGAGCCCCGGGCAGAGCGCCTGGGCACGCTGGGTCGGCATCGCCGAGTGAACACCGAACTCTCTGGCCGCGTAGCTGGCGGCCGCGATCACACCGCGCCCTTCCGCGCGCCCCCCGACGCAGACCGGCTTGCCCGCCAGCTCGGGTCGGTCGCGCGTCTCCACCGAGGCATAGAACGCGTCCATGTCCACGTGGAGGATCTCCGGGGATTCGGCCTTCATCCCTATCAAGGGTGGCCCCTGAACCTGGAATCCGTCAAGCCGAAGGCCCGCGGGAGCGGCCAAGCTGGCGATCCCTTGTCCGATGGCTACCCTGGGCGGCCCATTACGGGCTCCTCCATGCGCTTCCAGAACGTTCGCATCGCCGCCTTCAGCCACGTCCTGCCCCCCAACGTGGTCTCCTCCGAGGAACTCGAAGCCAGGCTTCGGCCCGTCTACGAGCGCTTCCGGGTGCGGCCGGGTCGGCTCGAATTGATGAGCGGGATCCGCGAGCGCCGCTTCTGGGACAAGGGGAGCCGTCCCAGCGAGGTGGCTGCCCAGGCCGGGCACCTCGCCCTCGAACGATCCGGGGTCCCCCGGGATCGCATCGGCTGCCTGATCCATGCTTCCGTCTGCCGCGACTTCCTGGAGCCGGCCCCGGCCACCGTGGTGCACCACGCCCTGGACCTTCCGGACCGCTGCAGCGTGTTCGACCTGTCCAACGCCTGCCTGGGCGTGGCCAACGGCATGGTGCAAATCGGTCATCTGATCGAAGCGGGCGCCGTCGAAGCCGGACTCGTCGTCGCGGGGGAAGACGGTGGTCCCCTGGTGGAAGAGACCCTCCGGTCGCTGCTCGAGGACGAGAAGCTCGACAAGGCCGGTTTCAAGCGGGCCTTTGCCTCCTTGACGATCGGAGCCGGGGCGGCGGCGGTCGTCCTCGAACGGGCGCCGGAGGGCGAAACGGGACGCCGCCTGGTTGGCTCCGCAACCCTGTCGGCCACCGAGCACTCGGCCCTTTGCCAGGGTGATCGAATCGACGGAGGCGAGGGACCGCTCATGTCCACCGATTCCGAAGCGCTGCTGCAGGCCGGCAACCGTCTGGCCATGCGCACCTTCGAGGACTTTTGCTCGGGGCTGAACTGGCAGCGCGACGACATCGATCGCATCGTGACCCACCAGGTGGGCTCGGCCCACCGCAGGCTGCTGTTCGAGTCGCTCGACCTCGACCTGAAGCGGGACTACCCCACGGTCCAGACCCTGGGCAACATCGGCTCGGTCTCGCTGCCTCTGTCCTTCTCGATGGCGGAAGAAGCCGGCTTCATCCATGCGGGTCACCGGGTGGCCATGCTCGGCATCGGTAGCGGATTGAACTGTCAGATGCTCGGGGTGGAATGGTGAGGATCGCAGAGAGCAAGCGCCTGGCCGACCTGCCCCGCTCTCATCCCGATTCGCTCGTAAGGAAGGCCAAGGCGCAGCTCTTTCGGGAGCTGGGTGGCAAGGGGCTCTCCTTCCGTCCCCACGTGTGGATCTCGAGCGACTGGTTCTCCCCCGACGGAGTGGCCGGGTTCGCAGTCCCCTTCTACCTGAACCACCCTCGCCTGCTCGAACGGGAGCAACGCGAGATGGGCGCAGCCGAGGGCGGCACCCACGCCGAATGCATGCAGCTCATGCGGCACGAGTGCGGCCACGCCCTGTGCACGGCTTACCGACTCCAGCGGCTGCGCAGGACCCGCGAAGCCTTCGGACGATATTCGACCCCCTACCGTCGCAGCTACCGGGTGGACCCGACTTCCCGCGACTTCGTCCTCCACCTCGACGGCTGGTACGCCCAGAGCCATCCGGCCGAGGACTTTGCCGAGACGTTCGCCGTCTGGCTCGACCCCGCTTCGGATTGGAAGAAGCGGTACCGGGAAGGCAAGGCCAGGGAGAAGCTCGAATTCATGGACCGGGAGCTGGCGTCGATCGGGAATCGTTCCCTGGCCGTCGAACCGGGAGAGGAGGTCGAACCCATCGAGTCCCTGGAGGAGAGCCTCGATCGCTACTACAAGCGGAAACGCCGGCGCTATGCCCTGGGGCAGGTTCGGGAAGATGCGGCCCTGCTCTCCACCTTCGCGCTCCCCCTGCCCGAGGATGGACGACCCGAGGCATCGGGGTGGTTGCAGGCCAAGCGCGAGGCCATCCTCCGAGCCGCCGTCCGCACCACGGACTTCGCCCCGTATGCCCTGAAGCAGGAGCTCAACCGCCTGCGTTCGCGGGCCCACGAGGTCGGCCTGCGACGGTCGCGCCCAGGACCCGGCCTGAACGACGTGGCCAGGCTCCTGGTCTCCCAGACGCGGGACCTGCTCCGCACTCCGGCTCTCACCTTTCGACGATGAAGAAGCTGCGTATCCTGCCCCTGGTCCACGAAGAGCTGGTCCCCCCCGATTCGATCGAGGGCCTTTCGGACGAAGAGATCCAGGACTGGCGCACCGAGTTCGACGTCATCAGCGCACTCGGCGATCTCGGCCACGAGGTCCTGCCCTTGGGAATGGGCGATGACATCGATCCTCTGCGCAGTGCCGTGCGGGAGTTCAAGCCGCACGTGGTCTTCAACCTGCTGGTCGAGTTCCACGGTGCCGCCACCTACGACCAACATGTCGTCAGCTACCTCGAGCTGCTTCGGCAGAACTACACGGGGTGCAACCCCAGGGGCATGACCCTCGCCAGGGACAAGGCCCTCTCCAAGGCCATCCTCTCCCACGCGGGCGTCAGCGTGCCGGACTTCCAGGTTTTCGCGAGGGGCAAAAAGGTCCGGCGTCGGAACGACCTGGAGCTGCCCTTGTTCGTCAAGTCGGTCAACGAGGAGGCGTCCCTGGGTATTTCCCTGGCGTCCATCGTGCGCACCGACGCCCAGCTCGAGAAGCGTGTGCGCTACGTCCACGAGAAGGTCGGTACCGACGCCATCGCCGAGGAGTACATCGAAGGTCGCGAGTTCTACGTGGGCTGCCTGGGCCACGAGCGCGTCACGACCTTCCCCCTGTGGGAGCTGTTCGTTGCGGGGCTGCCCGAGGGGACCCCTCGCATCGCCACCCGCAGGGTCAAGTGGGACGTGCGCTACCAGAAGGAAATCGGAATCCGGAACGGGCGCGCCGACCTGCCCCGGGACCAGGAGCGCCGGATCGCTCGCCAGGCCAAACGGGCCTACCGGGCCCTGGGACTGTCGGGCTACGCGCGCCTCGATGTGCGCATGCGGGACGATGGCCAGTTCTACTTCCTCGAAGCCAACCCGAACCCCGACCTGGCCTACGGGGAGGACTTTGCCGAGTCCGCGGAGGCAGGCGGCCTCGACTACGAGGAGCTCGTCCAAGAGATCGTGGGCCTGGGCCGGCGCTACCCGGCCGAGTGGAAAGCAAACTCCTAACCTTGGGGCACATCCCCCGCAACCGAAGCCGTCCCTGAGCGTCCCCCTAGGGCGGGCGGGGGTTAGGGATGGAAAGCGGGATTGCGGGCACGGGAGGCTCCGTTTTCGCTCCCTGCCTGTGGACCCCCGCCCGAGGTTGTGGCACCCTCCCGCGCCTGGATTTCAGGAATTCCTGAAATCCAGAGAATCCAAGCGCGCGGCTCCTCCCATGTCCGCCACCTCCTCCACGCCCCAGGTCTCCGATCCGCCCCCTCTGCCGGCCCTCGAAGCAGCCCTGGAGGCCGAGCTCCCGACCTTCGAGCTCTTCTTCAAGTCCTTCGGCTTCAAGCGGGTCCACGGCCGGGTGTGGGGTCTTCTGGTGCTGTCCTCCCGCCCCCTCTCCAAGAAGGAAGTCGGATCTCAGCTGGGCATCTCGGCCGGTGCGACCAGCACCACGTTGAACGAGCTGGACGAATGGGGCGCGGTCAGCGCCCACTTCGACAACTCGCGCCGCTGCCACCTCTACACCCCCGTCGGCAACGCCCTCTCCATCGTCGCCACGGTCTTCCGGCGCCGGGAGCAGGTGGTCTTCCAGAAGTTCCGCCAAACGGCCACGCGCTCCCTCAATTTCATCAGCGAGCAGCATGGAGAGCGCGACCCGCGGGTCTTGACCCTGCGATCGATCATCACGACCTGTGACATTGCCGAGGCCATGATGCAGCTGGTCTTCTCGGCCGTCCAAAACGCCATGAGCGACTCCGAGAGCGTTCTCTCCCGGGCGATCCACGCGGCGTTCAAGGTCGGCGTCGGCACCCCTGCCCGCTGGCTGCTCGGAGACAAGCTGAGCGCGGCCCTCGACGATGCGGCCGCCCCGAACTCCTTGCCCGAGGAATCGGGCCCTCGGAAGAGCAATGGTTGATCTTCCCCGCGTCGTCATCACAGGCCTGGGGCTCACCAGCCCCAACGGCAACGACATCGGAGAGTTCCGGGCCAACCTGCTGGCCGGGAAGTCGGGTGTCCGGCCGTACGAGATCCGCTACGTCGGAGACACGCTGGCCGGCGTATGTGACTTCGACACCTCTCGTTACCAGAAGCGCAAGGACCTACGCCGGGGCACTCGAGCGGGCAGCATCGCCATCTACTGCGCCAACGAGGCCTTGCTGCACGGCCAGATCGACCGTGGTCGCTACCGGGATGAGCGCATCGGCATCTACACCGGTGTCACCGAGCACGGCAACGTCGAAACCGAGAACGAGATCTACAACGTCAGTCAGTACGACTACGACCTGCGCTACTGGTCCCACCACCACAACCCGCGGACGGTCGCCAACAACCCCGCGGGTGAGGTCACCCTCAACCTCGGCATCAAGGGCCCGGCCTACAGCCTCGGGGGCGCCTGCGCCGCCGGAAACCTGGGCCTGGTGCACGGCATGCAGATGCTGCAGCTCGACCAGGTCGACCTCGCCCTGGCCGGTGGCATCTCCGAGAGCATTCGCACGTTCGGAATCTTCGCCAGCTTCCAGTCCCAGGGAGCGCTCGCCAAGCACGCCGATCCCCACAAAGCCTCGCGTCCGTTCGATCAGGACCGCAACGGCATCGTGGTAGCCGAAGGTGGATGTCTCTACCTGCTGGAGCGCCTGGATGACGCTCGCGCCCGCAACGCGAACATTCTGGCCGAGGTCATCGGCCATTCGGTCAACTCCGACGGCACGGACTTCGTGCACCCCGACCCTGCGGGACAGAACGCCTGCATCCGCCTGGCGCTCGAATCCGCGGGGTTGGCCCCCGAAGACATCGACATCGTCTCGACGCATGCCACCTCGACCCCTTCGGGCGATGTGGTCGAGGCGCGCGCCATCCGAGAGGTCTTCGGCGACGCGCCCCACGTGCACGTCAACAACACCAAGAGCTACATCGGTCACGCCATGGGCGCCGCTGGTGCCCTGGAGCTGGCCGGCAACATCCCCTCTTTCGAGGACAAGCTCGTTCACCCGACCATCAACATCGACCGGCTCGACCCCGAGTGCGAGATGCGAG